>JAGQTK010000005.1 GCA_020439065.1 Microthrixaceae bacterium | reverse complement strand
CGCGATGCCGTCGCCGTCACCGTCGCCGCGGTTGCCTGTGCCGAACGCGAACCACTCGTACTGCTCGGCCTGCGCGGGGTCGGAGCGGGCGAATGGCCCGGTCGGGTGCCCGACGGTGTTCTGCTTCAGCTTGGTGCACGACGAGTACTGCTCCCACCACCGCTCAGCCCCGGGCACGGCCGGCGGCGCGGGCGGTGCCGGCGTCTCGGCCGGGAGGGATCGATCCGCCGCATCCCCGGCGCACGCGGTCGTCACGACCGTGCGATTCGGGCCCTGCGTGGCGCGCTGCGCCGCGCGGTAGGCCTCCTCGCGCGGGTGCGCCGGGTAGCCGTCGCGCGAGTCGTAACGGGCAATCGCGAGCCCGGCCTCGATCTGCATCAGGCCGATGTCGACCCCGGCCTCGGTGCTGATCGAGCGCAGCAGGCGCCCGTAGCGATCTGTGTCATCGTGCCCCGCCGGCAGCTCGAGGCTGATGGCCGCGCCCTTCGCGAGAGCCCGACCGAGGGCGGTGGATGCCTCGTCGTAACCGCATTCGCCGCGTTCCGGCGTATCGATCCCGATGATGCGCACGGTGCCGGCAGCGGTTTCGACCGTATCGCCGTCGATCACCGCGACGAAGGTGCTCGCCTGCACGTCCCCGGCGGGCGTCCACGGCCGCGCGTCGCCATCGTTCGAGCCGCCGGGCGGTGCGGTCGTCGCGGGCGCCGAAGCGGCTGCGCCGGGAACCTCGGCGACGCCGCGCTGCACGGTGGCGCACCCCACCGTGCCACCGAGCAGCATCAGCGCAAGGGCGAGCGTGGCCACCGGGCGGATGCGCGCGCTCACGCGGCTGGCCCCTGCGAAGCGGTGCCCTCCGGCACGTCCGCCTCCGCGCGTGAGAGCGCGAAGACGCCGAGCACGGCGACGGCACCCGCGATGATGAACGCGATCATGGCGATCGGCGGCGCGTTGCTGGCCTCGGCGAGGATCGTGATGCTGAAGATCACCGCCACAGCGGGGTCGATCACGGTGAGCCCGGCGACCACGACCTCGGCCCGGTTGCTCGCGTGCGCGAGTTGCACGAAGTAGATCGACAGACCACCGGCGACGGCGATGCCGAGCACGCACAGGATGGTGAGCACGTTCGCGAGGTCGAGGGTGAACGCTCCGGATGTGAGGATCGCCTGCACCCGCAGGATGACCGTCTTGCCGAGTGTGACAACGAAGCCCGAGTAGACGCCGCCGAGCACGACCCACATGATCGCCGGGACGGTGCGCCTGCGGCTGAGCAGAAAGATCGCCGCGGTCGAAAGCAGCACCGCCACCAGCACCACGAGCACGGCGCCAAGCTGCTGACCGGTGATGGCATGCTGCGTGCTGACGATGGCGGCGACGGTCACGAAGCTCGCCACGCCGAGCACGCAGATCGTGATCGCCCGCACCACCGCGGCCGCGGGCTTCTGTTTCGCCGCCACCGAGGTGATGAGCACCGTGAACACGAGCGCCGTCACGCCGATCGGCTGGACCACCATCAGGGGCGCGAAGGTGAGGCTCGCGAGTTGGAACAGGATCGACAGTCCGAGCAGAAGCCCGCCGATCAGCCAGAATCTGTTGCGCACCAGGTGCCAGAACTGGGCGACGACGCCCTTGGGCATCGCGCCCGCGGTCATGGTGCGCACGCCGCGGCTCTGCAGAATGTTGCCTACCGAGAGCACCACAGCGGAGGCGAGGGCGAGCGCGACCCCGAGGATCGGAATCGATTCAGGTTGCATCAGTGCCGTTCACTTTCGAGGTAGAGCTTGACGCTGATCTCGTAGGCGTCGAGTTCTTCGAGCACGTAGCGCAGCGCGCTGCTGCTGTGCCAGCCGGAGCGCCCAAGCTGGTGCAGGTGGGTGCGCATGATCGTGATGAGCGCCAGCTCAAAGCTCAGCGCATCGGCGCGCGAGAGCTCGTCATCCGCGTCGAGGGGCATCGTGATCCACGATCGTGAGCGTGCGTGCAGCTCGGGTTCGAAGGGGGTGTTGTCGGGGCGCGAGACGTCGCCTTCCGCCAAGGCCGCCTGCACGGCCGCCTGCAGCTTCTCGCCGATCTCGCGGATCTCGGCGTGCGGCGGCCCCTTGTCTGCCTTCGTGCCAAGCCCGAGCAGCCGCACGAGCAGTGGCAGCGTGAGCCCCTGGAGCAGGAGGCTGCCCGTCGCCACCAGGAAGGCGATGAAGATCAACAGACTGCGCTCGGGGGTGTCCTCTGGCAGGGTTTGCGCTGCCGCGAGCGTGACCGCGCCGCGCATCCCGGCCCAGACGATCACCGTGTTGTGCTTCCAGGTCAGGGGCGACGAGTCGAAGTAGTCGATGTCTGCGTGCACGCGACCGAGCCGCCGCGGGCTGCGCTGGATCCGGCCCCGAAGCCGTGCACGGAGCTTTCGCTGCATGCGCACGTTGTGGATGCGCATCATCGGCATCACATACAGTCCGCGCACGATGATCACGACGCCGAAGGCGAGGGTGGCGAGCAGCACGCCGCGCCCGACCCCCTCGTGATGGGCGATGTTGTCGGCGAGGATATCGGTGAGTTGGAGCCCCATGAACAGGAAGATCGCGCCCTCGAGCACGAACTCGATGGTCGCCCAGTTGAGCTTGTCTGACGCGCGTTGCTCGGGCGTGAGCCAGCGTAGCGCGCCCTGCCCGCAGACAAGCCCGGCGATCACCGCGGCGACGAGGCCGGAGCCGCCGAGCTCGTCAGCGGGCACATACGCGAGGTAGGGCACCGTGAACCCGATGGCCGTGTTGCCGACGGCGCTGCTGGTGCGTGCGCGGAGCCAGAGGGCGATGGCACCGACCATTGCGCCGATCACCACGGCGACCACGACCGACCAGACGAACGCGCCGACCGCGGCACCGAGCGAGAAGCCCGAGGCCGCGGCGACGATCGCCGTGCGCAGGATCACGAGCGCCGACGCGTCGTTGACGAGGCTCTCGCCCTCCAGCACGGTCACGACCCGATTGGGCAAGCCCAGCGAGCGCGCCATGGAGGTTGCCACCGCATCGGTCGGGCTGAGGATCGCGCCGAGGGCCACCGCGAAGGGAAAGCCGAGGCCCGGAACCATCCAGAAGAACACGAGCCCGAGCACGAGCGAGCTGATCACCACAAGCACGACCGAAAGCCCGCCGATCGCGCCGAAATCTCGTCGGAACTCGATCGCCGGGGCAGAGACCGCCGCGGAGTACAGCAGCGGCGGCAGCACCCCGATCAGCACGACGTCCGGGGGCACCGAGAACTCGGCGAGCGCGGGGATCATACTGCCAAGCAGCCCGATCGCCACGAGCACCAGCGGGCCCGCGACCCCGATGCGGCGCGAGAGCGAGTGCGCGAACACGATGACGAGGATCCCCGCAAGAATCGGCAGCAGCGTCTCGATCAGCATGTGCCTCCTCCCCGCGGGTGCGGTGTGTTCATTCCAGGATCGAGGTGCGCGCCTGTGCGGCCAAATCCGAGGCACGCATCCGGCACCGAAGCCGTGCGATCAGGCGTTGGCGGGCACGTGGTGATGGGAGGCCTCGTGGTGACGCCCGATGGTCTCGACGTTGCGCAGGAACAGGATGATCCACGTGAAGATCAGCAGCGCCGACACCAGCTCGACTGCGGTGAGGTTGTAGATCCCGAACGCGAACAGCAGGGCAAGCAGGATGATCGCCGCCACGAACGAGAAGCCCAGCGCCACGAACAGGGTGCGGCATCGTGGGGATCAGCGTGGGCAGGCCGAACACCAGCGCCGCGAACGCGACGGTCATTCCCGTGGCAACCGTGTTGTGGATCAGGAGGAAATCGCTCACGGGGAACACGCCCACGCAGCCGAGCAGGATGCCGAGCAACACGAACAGGGTGCGCACCGTGATGCGGTGGCGGCGATCGCGCGGGGTCTGATCGGGCAGGCTCGCCGTGCCCAGCCGTGCGATCGTGGTGATGATCACGCCGGAGAGGATCAGCGTGATGTTGAACGCGAGCGCCGAGATGTCGTGTGTGATGCCGAGGGCCGAGAGGTTGAGCTTCCACCATTGCGGGTCGGCCGAGCTCAGCATTGCCGCAACCATCCCGACGACGAGGAAGACGGCAAGCACGAGCGAGAGCTGCCGCGGCGAGATCGCCGACGCGCTGATCGACGAGACGTAGGCGCTCAGCGCGGTCGCGCCGGCGGTGAGCAGGATCGCCGGCGTCGTGAACACGATGGCACCGGTGAAGCTGTGCGCCATGATGGTCGCGATGCCGATCCACGCCAGGAGCGCGATGGCGCCGTGCGCGAGCGAGAGCGCAACAAAATCGAACCAGTGGATGCCCGGAATCTCGCTGTCGGCGGAGCGAAGGCGCAGATTGCGATGGGCGATGAGGCGGGTGGCACCGAATGCGACCGCCGAGGCGACGGCAGCAACGAGCCCGGTGAAGTCGCCGAGTGAATCACGGCCGTCGATCGGGAGCTGGCGGCCCCAGTACATGATGGTCGCGGCAACCGCGCCCAGCGCGAAGGCGATCACGGCGATCAGGAGGGCGAGCGACTCATGGTCGACCGGTCGCAGCACGGGGCCCAGCTTTGATGAGAGCGCCGTCGGGACGGCGCTCACGTGTGTGTGGGTGTGCGCGTGCGTGGCGGCAGGCTGTGCCGCGTGCACCGGCGGTGCGGCGGGGGAAGATCCGTGGTCAGGCAACGATCTGATCCTCTCAATGTCACCGGTCCGGTGCCGGGCACCTCGTTCGCACACGTCACAGCGAGTATAGTGCGACGGGAGCTCCCGCCCGCCGAGCCGGGCCGCTGGACGCAACCGCGCATGCACCTCGCAACACCGCAGTTCGAAGGAGAACGATGGTCGACTCTGACGCCACCCGCGCGACCCCTGGCGCAAAGCGCCCGTTGCTCAGCGGCAAGGCGATCATCGCGATCGTCATCGCGGTCGTCTCGCTGGCATTCGTGTTCTCGAACACCGCGGAGGCGTCGCTGCACTTTCTCGGCCTGAGCTTCACCATGCCCGCGTGGGGGTGGTTTCTCGCCGTGCTCATCGCCGGCGTGGTGATCGGGTCGCTCTTCCCGTGGCTCCGGCCGCGCCGCCGTCGCGATCGCCGCTGACCGGCGACACCGACTCAGAACGCCCCGATGCCCTTACCGATGACGCTCGTGCCGAGGATGGCGAAGACGACGGTCATGATGGTCGCGTTATTCGCCGCGAGCCAGGCGCGGATGCTCGCCAGCGCCGGTGCAGCCTTCTCTGGCGCGATCACCGCGAACAGCACCGGGGCCGCGACGGTGAGCGCCGCGACGACCGTGAAACAGACGATCGCGACGATGATGCCACCGATGTCGAGCCCTGCCCGGCCGATGACCGATCCGGCGGCAGCGGCAACCAGGAGGTTCTTCGGGTTGACGGCCGCGAGCGCGAACGCGAGGGCGAGCGCCGTGAGCGCCCCCATCGAGTCGATCTTCGACATCCAGGCGGGCAGTTGCGCTTCGACCCCCGGTGCGGGACGCGAGCGCCATTGCCGAATGCCGAGGAGCAGGAGCCCGATTCCGAGCACCAGCTGAATCACCCCGAGGACCGGCTGCGCGCCCCCGGACGCGTCCGGCTCGGGGATCACCCCGGCGAGGAGTGTGATCACGCTTGTGGCGACAAGAACACCGACGAGCCATCCGCCAAGAAACGCGAGGCCCAGCCGCCTGGGGCGCGAGGACATCAGCATCAGGATCACCGCGATGATCGGGATCGGGCTGATCGCGATCGCGACGGCGTTGGGGAGGATGCTCCCCAGGACTTCATTCATGTGCTGGCTCCTCGGCGGCCTGAACAGGGATGCGCGCTGGCTCAGCCGCGGAGCAGCTGCTGCTTGGCCAGCGTGAACTCTTCGGCAGACAAGAGCCCCTGCGCATGCAGTTCACCGAGCTGCTGCAGACGCGCAACAACGTCATCGGCGGGCGCAGCGGCCGGCGCCGGCGGCGCCGGGGCGGTCTGCTGCTGCGCGGCCTGAGCGGCAGCCTGCTGTTGCGCGGCAGCCTGCTGCTCGAGCGCACGGTTGTGCTGGTGCGATGCCACGGCGCCGCTTACGGCCGTCGCGGTGCCGGCGACAACCGCGGTGCGTGTAGCCATACCCAGCAGTCCGGGTCGTCCAACTCGCCTCAGAATAGGCATCTCATGCTCCTTCTTGCTCGGTGGCCGCTGCGATCGCGACCAGTTCCTCCACCAACGGTGCAGAGACGCGCTCCGTCCGCACGACTCGACCCGACGCGTCGGCGAGGCGTGATGCGAGCGTGGTCGCCCACCGCATCTCGATCGCGGCGATCGCGACGCCAAAGCCCGGGGCTACATTGGCGATCGACTCGGCGATGTCGTCGTCGCCGATCAGCCCCTCGATCTCCAGCTCCATGCCGATTCCGGACGTCGCCGTCGCGGCGTGCTCCCGAAGCTCAGTGACCTGCACGGTGCCGTCGGCGCTGCGCGTGACGACCACCAGGTCGACCACCCGCACCGTCCCGGATGCCGAGAGCTCAAGGAGGGCGTCGAGCACGCCGGGCGAGAGTCCATCGCCCTCGAACTCGACGACGTAGACGTCGATGGGCCCGTAGGTGAAGTGGTGTTCGGTCTGTGCGGTCATGATGCCTCAATCGTCGGGAAGTGCCACGTGCCGTCCAGCACCTCGGGGTGCGGACGGTAGAGCCGGACCAGGTAGTTCCAGCCCTCCATGATGGGCAGCGTGTTGGGCACGCTCGGATCCCCACCGAATCGCACGGTGATGGTTCCGTCCGGATTGCGCACGCCGGTGATGTTGTTGACGCTGTACATGCCGGCGTCATTCGGGGCGAAGTACCCGTCGGCGTTATAGAGCGAGATCGACCAGAACCCGTCCACCGGCACCTCGCCGACGGTCAGCTCGTACGCGCCGACCGGGAGCCCCGGGTTGACGTTGATGTAGAACGCCTCGCTCTCGGGGAGTCCACCCCAGCCGGCGGCGGCACCCAGCAGGTGACGGATCGGGTCCACATCCGCCTTCGCCCCGAAGCACCGCTCGAGACCGCCGAGCCCCTTCGCCAGCTCGAGGATCGCACCCCGCGTGAGCGCGAATGACGCCTCGTCATACGCCGGCGGCGCGAACTCTCGCCCGGCGACCGACGAGACCGTGAACTGACGCTGCAGCGCGTTCACGACCGCGACGTCGGCTGGGTCCTCCGGGTCCACGAGCACTCGCGCGGCGGCGAGCACGAAGTCGCTGCCAAGCTGATCGGCGCGCAGTTCATACGTTCCACCTGCATGCAGCACCAGATTGATGTAGTGATCCTCGTTGACGAACATCACGGAGATGTACCGCTCACCGGCATCCGGGATCGTGATCCTCGCACCTTGCGAGACGTCGATGATCGCCGCACTGTACAGCGTGTCTCGGTTCATCCGGATGATGGTCTGCTGGTCCAGCGGGGTTGGCGTGCCGAAGTGGTTCCAGATGTTCGAGCCGCCGGCGGACGCCGCGATGCCCGCGAACATGCGGGCACTTTCGACGCGCACGTAGTTCTCGTACGTGACCTGAACGGGGTGGTCTGCCATGAAGCGCCTTTCTGCCGCGATACGTTCATCTTGCAGGCCCGGGGCCGGTATCCGCACCATCAACACAGGAAGACTTCGGCGGCGGGTGCCGAGCGCACGGAGCACGTGCGATGGAATCGATGCGATATGCGCATGAAAGGCAGCGGCAAACCATGACCACCCTCACGATCGGCACGACCATCGGCGCCCCCGCGGTGCGGGCCGAACTCGATCCGAGGCGCTTCAACAGGCACACGTTCTGGGTCGGCCAGAGCGGCAGCGGCAAGACGTACGCCCTGGGCGTCGTCCTGGAACAGCTGCTGCTGCACACCGAACTGCCCATGCTGATCCTCGATCCAAACGGGGATTTCATCCGCATGCGTGAGACGAGGCCGGGTGCCGACCGTGTCGATGCAGACCGCATCGCCGCCGCCGACATCCGCGTGTTTCGCTCGGGCAGCGCCGCAGGCGAACGGCTGCACGTGCGATACACCGACCTCGCGGCGGCGTCCAAGGCCGCCGTGCTGCAGATGGATCCCATCGCCGACGGCGAGGAATACAACGTACTGCTGCATGGCGAAGCGGATGCCGACACCTTCGATGCGCAGGAGACATCGACGCGGCTGCGCAATTCGGGCGACCCCAGCCAGATCAAGCTCGCCAACCGCATGGAGAACCTGCAGGTCATGGAGTGGGATCTCTGGTCGCACGGCGCCGCCTCGGTCGTCGACACCATCGACGAGCGGCCCCGGGCCACGGTGCTGGACCTCGGAGGGTTCGCGCACCCGGTCGAGCCGAAGGTCGCCGCCCTCGCCGTACTCGAACAGCTCTGGGCGCGCCGCGAGGAGCGCCGCCCCATCCTGATCGTCATCGACGAAGCGCACAACCTGTGTCCCCCGCACCCGCAGACTGCCGTCGAACGCGCGCTCGTCGCGCAACTGATCCAGATCGCCGCGGAGGGGCGGAAGTTCGGGCTGTGGCTGCTGCTGTCGACGCAGCGGCCGACGAAGATCCACCCCAACGTCCTCTCGCAATGCGACAACCTCGCGCTGATGAGGATGAACGCGCCACGGGATCTCACCGAGCTTGCCGAGGTGTTCGGATTCGCCTCGGAGGCGGACATCCGCCGCAGCGCAAGCTTCACGCAGGGCCAGGCGCTGTTTGCCGGGGGCTTCATCGCCGCGCCGACCTTCGTGCAGATGGGTGAGCGCATCACCCAGGAAGCCGGCGGCGATGTCAAGGTTCCGCTGCGCGACGCTGCCGAGAACGGGCGGCGGTCGGAGCCGTGATCTGTGGCGGAGACGAGGGGATTTGAACCCCTGGTCCCCGTGAGGGGACTCCACCTTAGCAGGGTGGTGCACTAGGCCGAACTATGCGACGTCTCCTTGTGCCCGACCAGCGTAGCGGATACGCGGAATCCCTTGTGGTGACTGGGATGTCGGGGCCTTGCCCCTCCCGCACGCCTCGCACTCGTCGCACTCAGAGAAGGGGGCGAATCGCCATTCTCGGGACACTCGGGACACTTTTGGGACACTCGGGCGGGTTCCTGAGAGCCACGGCCGGCGTTCGATCCGGGTCACTCGTCGGCTGGTTCGCGGTACTTGCTGAAGTCCTCCCAGGGCATCCACTTGCGCCTACCGCGATGCACCCACGACTCCATGAGCAGCGGGAACTCGCCGTTGCCCCAGTCGTGCAGCTCTCGCACCTCTGGGAGCGCGCGCTCGCCCTCGGCGAAGGAGACCTCCACCAACTCGTCACCCTCGCCGAGCTCAGGCAGTCGCTTGTCTGTGAAGTCCCCCGGCCCGTAGATGGTCCACCCGGAGAACTGCTCGTCGGCCGTCTCCTCCAGCAGCGCCCAGCCGGGTTCGACCGTCCCAGCGAGCACGGTGGCGGCGATCCTGAGCGTGCTCTGCTCTCCGAGTCGGGTTCCATCGACGTTGAGCGTCATGGTCCGAGGCTACGCTCGCGGTCTGACATGGCGACGGCACACACCGATGAGCCGAGCGGCCGGGAGGCGCCGGGTGCTCGACATCGCTGCCGAATCCGGGTATTGTGTACGCAAGTTTACACTTGGGTACGCAATGGGAAGGAGCCGAGGATGAGTGTGACCGTGGGAGTGCGGGAGTTCCGCCAGGACCTCGCCGACTACATCGACCAGGCCGAGCCGGTGACCGTGACCCGGCACGGGCAGACCGTCGGCCTGTTCGTCCCAGTGCGTCGGGATCGGAAGGCCGAGATCGCCGCATACTCCGAAGCGGCGAAGAAGGCCAGCGCCCTGCTGGAGCAGCTCGGGATGACCGAGGACGAGGTGGTCGCCGAGTTCGACGCGATGCGGAAGGCGTGCCGGAAGGAACCGCGGGAAGCCGCTTCCGCATCGTGACGACGAGGCGCATCGTCCTCGACGCGAACATCCTCATCCGGGCGGTGCTCGGAACCCGCGTCCGGGAGCTGATCGAGGAGTACGGGGAGGACACGTCCTTCTTCTCCCCGGACCTCGCCTTCGCCGAGGCCGCCCGGCACCTCCCGACCATCGCCGGCAAGCGCGGCGCTGACCCCGCGCCCCTGCTGGACTCGCTCGACCGACTCCGCGTGGTCGTGGAGGCTGTGCCGATCGAAGTGATCGCTCCGCTGGAGCCTGTGGCGATGGCCCGGATCGGCGCGCGCGACCCGATGGACTGGCCGATGGTCGCCGCTGCGCTCACGTTGGATTGTCCGATCTGGACCGAGGACAGGGACTTCTTCGGTGCAGGTGTCGCGACCTGGACCAGCGACCTTGTGGAAATCTACCTGCGCGGCGACGGCGAGGCGGGAGCCGTCACAAACTGAGGCCGGGAGCGTCGCGCTGCGGTCCCGTCCTGCCGTGGTCGCTCGACGGCCGGTAGCGGCCGAGCTGGGTAGCGCGCTTCTCGCGTGCGGCCTGGGCGCGCTCGGCCGCTTGCCGTTCGGCCTCGGCTCGGGCGGCGAGGCCGCGGACGTACTGTGCGGCTTCGGTGACGGGCAGCGCCTCGATCTGCGCGAGGTCGTGCCTGGCCTGCTCCGCACGGGCACGCCAGCCGGCAGCGCGGGTGATCGCGGTGCTCGGGGTCGCGGAGCCGAGCACCCGCTGGCGCAGGGCGACGGACTCGCGCAGGTGCCGCTCGGCCAGGCGGCTCTGCTCGCGGTGAGTCTGCTCCGCGTCGTGCCGCGTCTCGGTCACGCGCGGGTCGGCGTCGGCCTGCTTCCCGGCGACCGTCTCGGCCCATGGCTCCAGGCCGCCCGCCCCGCTCGGCAGCCCGCCCCAGCGTCGCCGCACCGCGTCCTCCGTCGCACGGTGCGCGTCTGCGGCCTCGGTCGCCGCGCGGCCGGCGGCACGCCTCCTGAGTCGTCCCGCCTGGCCGTGCGCGGTCTGCGCCTCCCACAACCGCTCCCGCCCGGTGAGGTAGGCGAGGCCGTCTGCGGCGGCCTGCTCGATCAGCGGGGACGCGACCTCGGCGCGCACCCGCGCGGCGCGGGCGTCCGCAGCAGCGACAACTTCCTGCTGGTCGTCGGCCTCGGCCCGGTGCGCCGCGCGCTGCCGGTCCAGCGCCGCCACGACCCGCTCCCACTTGCCCGCCTCGCGCTCGGCGCGCTCGATCCGCTGGGCGAGGCGGGCGCGCTCCGCGTTCACCACCCGAACCGGCCCATCGGCCGCGAGGCCGGCTACGGCTTCGCGCGCCGCCTGGGTCGCGGCGACCAGGCCGCGGTCGGCGCGGTCCCGCTCGAGCGCGGCCACGAACTGCTCCCGTGCGTCGTCCACGTCGGCCGCGACGACGTGGAGGCGGTTCGTCTCCTGGCCTCGGGTCATGCCGACGTAGACGCCGGAGGCGTCGAGCGCATCGGACAGGACCGTGTGCGAGCCGGGCACGGTCGCGCCCTGCACGCCGTAGGCGGTGGCGGCATAGGCCAGGTGGGTGTGCTCGGCGACGTACTCGGCCGGCAAGCGTACCGTGCGCTGCCGCCTCCGGCCGTTGCCGTTCTCCTTCGCCCACACCGCCCCGTCCTGGCCGACCGCCTGCACGGTCCAGGTCTGCCGGTTCGCCACCTGCACGTCCGAGTCGTTCTGCCGGGTCTGGATCACGTCGCCCCGGCCGATGCTCAGACCGTCGCTGCCGGTCGTCGTGCGGGCGTCGTCGACCAGGCCTCCCCGCACCCGCTCGTCGCGGACGCGCTCGTTCAGCTCGCGCGCCTCGTCGTTCGTCGCGGTCGTGATCGCGTCCCCGTCGCGGGCGTCGCGGGCGATCGCGTCCTGCACCGCCTCGGTGCTCTCGTGCAGCACCACGAGTCCGAGGGAGTGGAGTCGGTCGAACAGCAGCGCCAGATGATCGCCGCGACGCATCTGCACCGTCAGCGCCGCGTACTCGGGATCGGCGAAGCGATGCACGGTCGTCATGTCGTGGGCGCGCGGCGAGAGCTGCGCTGCCATGTCGAGCAGCCCACCGCGACCCACGGCGGGGAGCTGCGCGCGGTCGCCGACGAGGGCGAGGGTTGCGCCGTGCTCGTCCGCGACGGTCAGCAGCGCGAGGGCGGTGCCCTGGTCGAGCATCCCCGCCTCGTCCACCACGATCCGCTCACCCTGGACGAGCTGCGCGGCAGCGGTGGGGCCGGTGTAGGTGGTGCCCGTCTCCGGGTCGGTGTCGCCCACGGCCAGGCGGGTCCATACGCCGTCGGCGTTCCATCGCCAGCCGTGCGCGTGGACGAGCTTCGCCACGCTGTCGGCACTCACGCCGAGTTCCTGCGCGGCCACGTCTGCCGCCTTCTTCGTCGGCGTCACCACGCGCGTTGCGCGGCCGTGGTCTGTGGCCGCTTCGATGGCCGCGCCGAGCATGGTGGTCTTGCCCGCGCCGGCCGCGCCCTCCACGACCACGAGGAGGTCGGTCCCGGCGACCGCGGCGGCGGCCTGCGCCTGCTCCGGGTCCAGCCCGGCGTCGCGCGTCAGGCGCGTCACGTCCGGCACCCGGCCGGTGCCGGACGTTGCGCGGGCGGTCAGCCGGTCGCGCAGGTTCGTCTCGACCGCCACGACGTGCAGGGTCGTGAGGTGCGCAATGTGCTCGGGTTGCACACTGTCGGGCGGCAGCACGGACAGGCAATCCTCGATGGCCAGGCGGGTCGTGATCGCAACGAGGTCGCGCAGCGCGTCGGGGGTTGCACGCACGCCCGCCTCGGTGATGATGCGCGTGACGTGCTCCTGAACGTCATGCACCGTCCACGTCGATGCGCCGGCCGCGCAACGGTCCAGCGCCCGCGATGCGACCTGTTGCACCCTCAGGTCGTCCAGCGACACCGTGGCGCGCACCGGCACCCGCTCGGGGTTCGGCCGGTAGCCGGCCACGTCCAGCTCCGCACGCCAAGCGGCCTCGTGGCCGAGCATGGCCGGCTTCTTGGCCGGCCGCTCGTGATCCCACGCCATCGCGGTCAGCCGAGACATGGCGACCGGGCCGGGCTCCTGGCCGGGATGCGCCACCCGCCACTCGGCCTCGAACTTGGCGAGGTTGCGGGCGACCTGCTCGCCGCGCTTGGACATGATCGCGTTGTAGGGGGTCAGCTCCGCGACCTCACCCGTCACCGGGTCCAGCGTGAGGCCGTGCGCGTCGAGTACTTGGGCGAGCTGCGGATGCGCGGCGATGACGGCGGTGCCGAGGGCGCGGATCGCGCCCTGCTGCCGGAACAGCGCCCCGGTGTCCAGCCCGCGCCACGCGCCGACCGCCCATACGCGGGTGCCGATCTGGAAGTGGATGTGCCGGTGCGGGTCACCCGCGCGGGAGGTCTTGTGCGAGACGGCGACCGTCTCCAACTGCTCGACCGGCACCACCTCCTGCTTCCCGCGCGGCCCGACCCTCGTGACCGAATGCTGGCCGAGCCAGGACCGGATCTCCGCTGCCGCGTCCCGCTGCGCGGCGTCCAGCGCCTCCGACACCTCCGGGTGCAGCACGGCGGCGATCGACAGGGACTTCGGCGCGTTCACGACCATCTCCGCGAACCGCGGCGACCCCTGCCGCCCCACACCGGGCAGCCGGGGCTTGCCCATCGACTCACTGGTGAGCGGGTTGATCCAGTCCACCCATTGCGCGTACTCGTCAGCCGTCAGCGCGCCCTCACCGATCACCCTGCCGCTGGCATCGACCACGGCGAACTCCGCCAGAGCGGTCCCGCCCTCCAAGTAGTAGTCATCGGCGCGCGACCGATCCGACTCCAAGTAGCGGTGCGCGTCCGCGCCGGAGCCCCGGAACAGAATCACGCCGCCCTTCATCACCGCCTCCTCCAAACTCATGTTCTTGCAACTACCTACGGTAGCATACGTCCACTCAGGGAGAAGATGTACTCAGGGAGAAGATGTGATGTCTCAGGACATTGGTGACAGTTCTGTATCAGGACATCGGTGACACACTCAGGGAGAAGATTCAGTTCAGGGAGAGGATTCATTCATTCATTCGCTTATGACACATTCGCTTATGCCCAAGGAGCCGGAAGAGTGGTGGCGTGGGAAGCGGGGATACAGGGCGTGCGTGCAGCGAGAACCGTAGGCCTTTGCTGGAGTCGGCCCGGGTAGATGGGTAAGCGGCTTCAGTCGATGGTGAGGAGCCCGCGCACCATCGCGACGACGCGCTCGCTGACGGCGGTGAGCTGCTGGTGGTCGCCGAGATAGGCGCCGTAGAGGCCGGTGCCCCAGACGATCGCGAGCAATGCCTCTGCGCTGGTGGCGATGTCGGTGCTGGCGGGCAGTTCCTCTGCTGTGACGGCGTCCTCGCAGAGTCGCCTCAGGAACGCGCGGAGGTCATCGAGATGGCGGCGGGTGAGGTGGTGCAGCTCCGGGGACCTGGCCGTGTCCAGCAGCGAGGCCGTGATGAACGCGGCGTAGCTGCGGTCTTCCGCGTCGACCTCCACCGATGACATGAGGAACGTGGCCAGGCGATCCTGAAGATGGGTGGATGCGTCGAGGGCTCGATGGATGCCGGTGACCACGACCCTCTGGCGGACCTCCTCGAAGACGGCTGAGAACAGTGCCGCCTTGCTGGAGAAGTGGTGGCTGATCGCCGGTCGGGTGACGCCCGCCTCCTGGGCGATCCGTTGCAGGGTCGCGTCATGGTAGCCGGAGCGCGCGAACACCGACCGGGCGGCACGGAGGATCAGTTCGCGCACCGCGGGGTCATCTCCTGAGCGTGCCGGTCGTCCCCGTCCCCGGCCTCGCCCGGGTTCCGGCGTGCTGATGCTCACACGATCAGTCTCTCAGGTGCGAGGCGGGCAGACCGGTGGCGATGAGAGCGTCGACAGCGATCCGGGCGGACTCGACGCAGCCGCTCTGGCCGGCTGCCATCCAGGGACGTGCGGCGTCGCCGACGTTCCACAGATTCTGGATCGGCGTCGCGTTCGGCCAATCGCGGCCCGGGATGGCCCGCTGGCCGGGCCAGTCGCCGGTGCAGTTCGCGATCGAGACCTCACGCGCCCGGGCGGACTCGGGAAACTCTCGAGCGGCTTCCCGGCGGAGGATGGCGAGCTCCTCGTCGAGGTCGAAGCCGGTGTTCGCCGGATGCGGAGTGCTCGTGACGCAGTAGAGGTGCCAGCCGGCGGGTGCGAGCGACGGGGATGGGCCGCTCATGTAGGAGGCATAGGCCAGGCGTTCTGTGTAGCCGAAGAACACCAGTGTCGTGAGGTTCGGGATCGGCTGCTCGCTAGCGAAGTTGATCGTGATCAGAGTGCCGGGGAAGCTCTCCGCTTCCAGCTTCTCTCTGTCGTCGGCGGGCCAGGCTTCGGCGGGGACGAGGCGGCTCGTGGCGACGGGGCCGATGTTGCTGATGACCGCCCGGGTGCGGACGGTGACGGTGGCGCCGTCGGTCTTCCGGATGACGACCGTGTCGGCGCGTCCGTCGTCGCCGACACCGATCGCGGTGACGCTGGTGTCCAGCAGGATCGTGCCGCCCGCGCGCTGAATGCCGGCTGCGAGGTCCTGCCACGGCCCGATGGAGCCGTCGGGGTGGGCGCCGTACGTGTTCATGCCGCCCTTCTTCGTCAGGTAGTCGAAGAACAGCGTCGCGATGACGTCGCTCGGCTCGGCGGCGAACAGGGCGCTGGTGAGGTTCCGGCACAGCCGCTTGATCTTGACGGGGGCGTGCAGCTGGTCGAGCCAGGTGTCCAGGAAGATGCCCTCCTTGGGCCGGAACCAGCCGAAGCGACGCGCGAGGCCGCCGATGACGGGGATGCCGATCTTGTTGGCGAGGAATCCCGTGATGCCGCTCATCACCTGAACGTCGCGTCTGCCGAGCCGGAGGATCAGCGGGACGGGCTGCTTCCTCGCCCGGATCGGAATGCCGACGTCGTCGAACAGGGCCTTGTTCGCGCCGCCCAGTTCGAAGATCTGCGCTCCGGTGTTCACCCCGAAGCCGTCGATCGGCTCGGTCGAGGCGCGCCCGCCGACCTGCGGCTTCGCCTCGACGACGAGGATGCGGTAGCCGGCTTTCACCAGCCAGGCAGCCGCGGCGAGGCCCCCGGCACCGGCGCCGATCACCACGACGTCGACCTCCTCCGGCACGTGTGCATGCTGTTCGATCGTCATTGATCGTCTCCTCTCATTCGGTCGCACTGGTTGTGGGCATCAGGTTCGCGCGCCGGCCGTCACCGCCCGGTCAGAGCCGGGGCCGGTGAGGCGACTGCGGCGAGGAGCTCGCGGGCGGCCCGGGCGCCGCCCGCGGTGGCGGTGTTGAGGTTGGAGCAGGAGAAGTAGTCACCCGCGAGGTGGACACGCTTGCGCGGCCGGTACTGGTTCAGCTGCGCGAGGCCCTTGTAGGTGCCCGGGTGACTGTAGACCACGACGGGGTTCCAGCGGTTGACGAGCGCGAACTCGACGTCGTCGCTGAGGTGCGGGATGACCCGGTCGGCGGCGGCGAGCAACTGCGCCACGACCGTCTCGTCATCCTGATCGATCAGCTCCTCCGCCCACTTCGACATCGAGTACAGCCCCACCAGGCCCTTGCCGGCCGGGACGCGGTCGGGTGCCTTGTTGTGCTCGAGCGTGACGGCGAACAGGTTCGTCTCCACGGACTCCGGGATGCACACCACGAACGCGGGGTTCTTCGCCGGCGGCTTCGACAGCGCGACGTTGAGGTTGACGCTCGTGGTGTATTCGAGGTCGTCGAAGTACTCGACCGCCTTCGGGTGCAGCTGCGGGTAGAGCGAGGCGACCTGGGTGCCCCAGACGGCAAGGACGACCGCGTCGGCGGTGTCGACGTGCGTCGTGCCCGCGGCGTCGACCCAGGTGACGGTGGCCTCGTGCTCGCTCTCCTCGACCGACTGGACTCGCGCGTTCGTGACGACGTTCAGATGCGCGGCGACGGTGTCGACGTAGCGCTGCATGCCGCCCTTGAGCGAGTTCAGCTTCATGCCGATGATGTTCGTGAACGAGTAGAAGAAGTCGATCTTCGAGTTGAACTCGCCGCTGGTGCCGAGCAGGCCTCGCAGCACCGAGTCGATCATGAACTCCGACACCTCCGGGGTGAGGCGCCGCCGAGCGTAGGCGTTCGCGGTCTCGTCGTCCCAGAACTGCCCGAGCGGGGCGAGGTTCTCCGCGTTGATGTAAGGGCGCACCTTCAGCAGGTCGAGGCCCAGGTTCGCCATCTTCGCCTTCGACTTCCAGGAGATGAGCTTCGTGCCGATCGCATCCCGGAGCAGGTGCGCGGAGTCGAGGAAGTGGATCTTGTCCTCGCGGGCGAACCCGACCGTGGTCCCGCCGGGCTGCAGCAGGTGGTCGCCGCCCGCATCGTGGAGCAGCTGCATGACGTACGTGTACGCCTGTGGCAGGACGCTCGCTCCCTGGTCCATGACGAAGCCGTCGCGGACCTCGGTGCGGACCTTGCCGCCGGCCTGGGCATCGTCCTCGAGGACCGTGACGGTGCAGCCGGCCTGCTGCAGCCGGAACGCGGCGGACAAGCCGGACGGGCCGCCGCCGACGACGATGACGGAGGGACCGGACCCCGTGGTGGGGGCGTTCATTTCATGCGCTCGCTTTCTTCGAGGTGGCCCCGTGCGGGGCGGCAAGGATGCGGTCCGCGACGACCTGGGCGTTCTGCGCGCAGGCGGAGATCCCAGCCGTCGCCCACAGGCTCGCGCCGTCGCCGACGTTCCACAGCCCCGGCACCGGGCTCTCCGGCTCGACCGTGCGGCCGGGCAGGGAACGGGCACCGGGCCAGGTGCCGCGGGTGACGTCGATGCGGAGGATGCGGGCCCGATCGAAGCCCGGGAACTGCTCCCGCAGGTCCTCCAGGAGCAGAGCGGTCTCGGCCTCCTCGTCGAAGTCTCCGACGGCCGGCTGTGGAACCGACGCGCCGCTGTAGAGGTGCCAGCCTTCCGGCGCGCGAGCGAGATCCGGGGCGCTGAAGTTCCCGGCGTAGGCCAGGCGACGGGAGCCGGCGAACAGGGCCAATGCCGGGAACTGCGCGAGCGGTTCCCGTGACGCGAAGTGCACCGTGATGAGCGCGCTCGGGCTGTCCGCGGTCCGCAGCCGCTGCACGTATTCCAGGGGCAGCAGCGAGCCGGCCAGAGACAGCAGCGCGGCCGGGCCCGCGTCGTTCACGAACTGCGGCGCGCGATCGACCCGGCCGCCGCCGGCGTGATCGCTGGTGATCCGGAAGCCGCCACCCGCATGATCCCGCTGGACGGAGGTCGCCGTCGCGCCGAGCAGGACGCGCCCGCCGGCCTCCTCGATCACCTCCACGAGCGGAGCCCAGATCGCCCCGGTGCCGCCGGGGGCGAAGCCGAAGGACTTCAGCGCACCGGGCTTGGTGAAGTAGTCCAGGAAGAACCGTGCCGAGACGAGTTCCGGACCGGCGGCGAACAGCGCCCCGCACATGTTCCGCACCAGGCCGTGCACCCGCGCGCTCCTGGTGAGCCGCGCCAGCCACTCGGAGGTCGTCAACTGCTCGGCGGGCTTGAGCCCAGGGAACAATCGCAGGCCCGTGCGCGCCAGCCACAGGCCGCCGCGCACGGCCACCGCCGCGAGCCCCGTGCTCAACGACACGTCCCGCTTCCCGGCGCGCAGCGTCAGGGCGCGCTTCGGCACGTAGAGGCGCAGCGGATGCCCGAGCTCGGCGAAGCTCTGCTCGAGGATGCCGGCCAGCTCGACCAGAACCGCGCCGTCGTTGACGAGGAAGCCGTCCAGCTCCGAGACACCCGCGCGACCGCCAGCCCGCTCCCCTGCCTCCAGCACGAGCACCCGTCGGCCTACGGCAGCGAGCCGCGCGGCGGTGAACAGGCCACCGGCGCCTGCGCCGAGGACGATCGCGTCCCACCGATCCTCGAGCCGCTGCGTCGTCATCTCCGCCTTCCCGTCATGCATATTTTACCTAAAAGCAAATTATTGGGAAGAGGCGGTGTCCGCGAGGATGTCGACCGCGAATCAGAAACAAGAGATGACTATCATTTCGAGCTATCATCGCGGCAGAGCACCCGGAGTCCGATCCGTCCTATCTCGAGGGAGCATCATGATGACCGTTCCGCATGCCGGGCCCGTAGCGGTGCCGCACGCTCCTGTCCGGTCCGACGGCGGATGTCCGCTGCCGGGTCGCGACACGGGCGGTCTCCTGATGCCGCTGACGAGCGCGTCCCCGTACTCGGCAGGAACCGGAGTGGGCGCATGATCCGCGGGATCGAGGCGCCCGAGCTGCTGGTCATCGCCGTTCTCGCTCTCGTTCTGTTCGGCGGCTCCCGGCTTCCGGAGATCGCGCGGAGCCTGGGCAAATCCATTCGGATCTTCGCCACGGAATCCCGACCGGCAAGCAGCGCCGCTCACCCAGACGAGCAGAGCGCCACCGACCCGCATGCTGGCACGGACATGTAGGGTAGTCGTCGACTCGTCCGGCCTGCGTCGCCGTCCCTCACGCAATCGTGTGGTCCGAGCCCGCTGCTCCGGTCCGCTCCGGTTGCCCGTGTTTCTCCGACATCGCATCGACGCGGACAGCGTGCTGATGCCGGGTGACGGCGTTCGGCCAGATGCGCAGCCGCCACCAGAGCTTCGCCGGCGGCTCGAGTTCGACGCGCCTGGTCCGGATGCGCATCTCTGGGAGGTGGTGGATGTGCCCGCCCGCACGGTGGATGAGCACGCTGAGATCGAGATCCTCGTGCACCTTGGTGTGGTCGGGGAAGGCATCCTCGCGGATGGTCTCCCATGCGGTGCGGGTGATGGCCATGTTGCAGCCGACCATGACCTGGCCGCCTGTCAGTATCTCGCTGATCGGGTAGTAGCCGTATTCGAGGGTGGCCTTGCCGAGGAGGTGTCCGAGGGCGGGGTGTCCGTCGATGAGCGCGTCGCCTGAGCCGGTGATTCCCGCCACCTCGTCGGTGCCCGCCCGTGTGAAGTGTGCACGGACGACGGCGACCCAGCCCGGGTCGATGATGCTGTCGGCGTCGATCCTGCCCAGCACATCGCCCGTGGCCGCGTTCAGTCCGCGATTGCGCGCGAGGACGATCCCGGGGATGGGCTCCTCGAGGACGGTGACGAAGGGGTATGAGGCCGCGATGCGGCCGGTGGCGTCGGTGCTGCCGTTGTCGACGACGATGACCTCATCGGGCGGGTCCGTCTGAGCGGCGATCGCCTCGAGACACTCGCCCAGGTAGTCCTGCTCGTTCCAGGCGGGGATCACGATCGACACCCTCGGCCGTGGCGAGCCCCTGCGCCGCCCATCGTCGTCGATGGTCATTCCGCGGCGTCCTCGAAGGAGTCCAGATAGTCGCGCAACCACGCCTTCTGGGCATGGGCGACGGGATGGGCGTCGCTGTAGACGTGGTCGAACATGCCGCCGGGGTCCGGGGCGGGGAGTGCGATCAGGCGTCTGCGGACGTCGCCGGCGTGTTCGGCGTTGTGAGCATCGATGCTCTCGAACACGTCATCGGTGACGCCGCGCTCGCTCAGGTGGGCCCGCAGGCGCGGGATCGGGTCGCGCCGCTCCCAGGAAGAGCGCTCCTGCACGGTCCGGTACTTGGTGGGGTCGTCGGATGAGGTGTGGGGGCCGAGGCGGTAGGTGACGGCTTCGATGAGAGCCGGTCCGCCGCCGGCGCGGACGGCATCCATGACGTGTTTGGTGACGGCGTAGCTGGCGAGGACATCGTTGCCGTCGATGCGGTGGCCGGGGATTCCGAATCCCTTCGCACGCGTCGCGTAAGAGACCGCGGTCTGGGTGGATGCCGGGGTGGAGATGGCGTACTGGTTGTTCTGCACGAAGAACAGGACGGGTGCGTCGTAGGTGCGGGCGAAGGTCAGCGCTTCGCTCGCGTCGCCTTCGGACATCGCGCCATCGCCGATGTAGACGATCACGGCCTCCTCGCCGGGTGGCTTTCGTCCTGCCTGCTGATCGAGGCTGATCCCCATCGCATAGCCCGCCGCATGGAGCGCCTGGGCGGCGAGCACGATCGTGTAGAGCCGGAACCGGGTGCGCTCGGGATCCCAGCCGCGAAACGTGTTGCCGCGAAGGACAGCGAGGATGTCGACGAAGTCGATACCACGGGCAAGAGCCACGCCATGTTCCCGATAGGAGGGGAACACGGTGTCGAGCGGGCTGAGGGCGTGGGCGGAGCCTGTCTGGGCGGCTTCCTGCCCGTAGGAGGGGATCCAGAGGGCGAGCTCACCCTGACGCTGCAACGCGGTGGACGCCTCATCGAGCCGACGGGCGAGAGTCATCTCGCGGTAGAACGAGAGGAGCCGCTCCGTGTCGAGCCCGTCGACGAGGGGCGCGTACGGTGCCGCGGCACGGCTCGGCGCGTAACGCCCCTGAGGCGTCAAGAACCGGATCAGGGCGGGGCCGCGCGGGGTGCTCACACGGCACCGGCGAGAGACCAGCTCTCCTGGTAGAGCTGTTCGTATCGGGAGGTCATGACCCCGGCGTCATGGGTCAAGGCGGTGGCGGATGCCGCACGGCTCATCGCCCGGTAGGCGTCGGGGTCGAGGTGCAGGATGCGTTCGATCCGGTCGGCGAACTCGTGCGCGTTGCGGGGGTGGACGAGATACCCTTCCGCGCCGGAGGCGATCAGGTGCGGGAGCGCGACGGCATCGGCGAGAACCACCGGGGTGCCCGAGGCCATCGCCTCAAGGGTCGCGATCGACTGGAGTTCGGCAGTGGATGGCATCACGAACACCGTGGCCCGGTGGTGCAGTTCGGTCAGCCGGTCGTCGTCGACGTACCCGTGGAACGTCGTGCGATCGGCGATGGCCAGCGAACGCGCCAGCCCCTCCAGGTGGCTGCGCTCGGAGCCGCTTCCGACGATGTCGAGGTGCGCCGCGAGCTCACGGGGGATGAGGCTGAACGCGTTCAGCAGGGTGTCGAGGTTCTTCTCCGGGTCGAGGCGTCCGACGAACAGCACGCGATTCTCCGCCGGGCGGTCCTGCTTGGGCGTGAACCTGTCGTTCTCGACGCCGCACGATACGGGGACCACGCCACGCAGCCGCGTGTTCGACTCCAGATAGTGGGCGGCGGCCGGGGTCGGGCTGGTGACGATGTCGGCGCGGGAGTACACCGTGCTGGCGAGGCTCCATCCGAACGCCGTCAGCCGAGGGTGCAGACGCCGAGGAAGTCCGCTGAACTCGACGACGTTGTCCGGCATGACGTGGTTGGTCGCGATGATCGGGATGTCGAGGCGCTCGGCCTCGTAGGCGAGGCCGCGTCCGATGTCGATGAAGGACTGCAGGTGCACGACGGCGGGCCGCACCCGCAGGAGGATGCGACGCGTCTGCGCGCGCACCTCCCACGGCGGAGCGACACGGAGCCAGTCGTGCAGCGGCCAGCGCACGCTGCGCAGCCGATGGACCGTGAGTCGCTGCCCGTCGTAGACCTCGATGCCGGAACTGGAGCGCATGCGGGTCGCGGGGGCGATGACGTGCACGTCGTGCCCTCGGCGGGCGAGGCGGACGGCATGCTCCCGCGCGAACCGCGCGGCACCATTGACATCGGGCGGGAACGTGTCTGTGCCGATCAGCACGCAGGCGGCGCGGCCGGTGAGAGATTCGCTATGCGGCATGGGTCTGCTGGGTCTTCCATTCGTGGAGGGCGGTGCTCGCGGCGGCGTAGCCCGCATCGATGATGCGCGGGACGTCCGCACGGGACCACTGTGAGCATCCGTCGAGATCGGGGTGGATCATCAGCACGTCGGGACGCCGTTCGAGCTCGGCGATCGCCGCCGCCGAACGCACCACGGGGACGTGCTCCCATTCCGGCCGGAGCCGGACAGCGATCGTGAACGTCGCACCGAGGTGATGTGTGGCGGCGATCGGGAGGTTCGCAGCCAGGCCACCGTCGACGAGGATCTGGTCGCCGGTCACGACCGGGGAGAACATGCCGGGGACGGCGATGCTCGCACGGAGGGCTGGACCCAATCGGCCTCTGTCGAGGATGACGGCCCGACGGGTCCGCAGATCGGTTGCGACCGCCGCGAAGCGCCGCGGCAGCTCTTCGATGAGCGGCTCTCCACCGAGCCGGTCGATGGTGTCCAGCAGGGCGGCGCTGTCGAGGAGCCCCAGCCGCGCGGTGGGACGCAGACGGCCGAACGTCGACCAGTCCGCGTCCAGCACCGCCTCCTCGATCTTTGCGATGGAAAGGCCCGCGGCGAACGCCGCGCCGACCAGTGAGCCCGCGCTCGTCCCCGCGACGACCTTGGGGAGGACATGGTGTTCTCGGAGCGCCTTCAGGACGCCGACGTGGGCGGCGCCGAGCGCACCTCCGCCCCCCAGCGCCAGCCCCACGACTGCACGGGGATGCCCGACTTCTGCCGTCATGTCTGACATCGCTTTCGACTCCAGCATCGGTCAGACGCTCGGGAGCGGGTGCGCCTGCGCGGGGTTCAGGCTGTCGAGGACGAGGCTGAGGTAGCGGCGGCGATGGGCGCCGGAGGGGATGCTGCCGAACCCGGCGGCGATCATCGTCATCAGGTTCGGGATGTCCTCCGGCGTGATGTCGGCACGGAGCGTTCCCGCCGCCTGCGCACGCCGCACGGTCTGCTCGATCGCGGCCGCGTTCCGGCCCATCAGCTCGCGGGTCGCCTCGGCCAGGTTCGATAGCGACCTCACCAACCCACGCTCGCGGTCCAGCACACCGAGGAGCCTCTCCCCGAGCTCGAGCAGCACGTCGCGCGGAGCGTCGGTGCGTTCGAACTGTGCGAAGACGGGCTGCACCTCCGTGGCGAACACGTCGTCGTAGACGGCGAGGGCGAGGGACTCCCGGTTCGGGAAGTGCCGGTACAGCGTCGCGATCCCCACGCCCGCCTCCTTCGCGATCCGGTTCAGCGTCCCCGACCCGTCCCCGAGGGAGAACGCCCGCCGCGCGGCTCCCAGGATCTTCGCCATGCTCGCCGCCGCATCCACCCGCATCGTGCTGCCGTCCATCGAATCCGCTCCTTCCGCGTCGGTTTGACAACCCCGAAAAACGATACCAGACTCTCACATCAGTTGATAGTCAACTATCAGTTGTTCGCATTGAGGCGGCGGGATCGGCCCTCGCGAGGGCTGGTGCGCCCGGAGGAATAGAGGAATCGGATGTCGTCGTGGCTGTATCGGTGGGGTGCGCTCGCGTACCGGGGAAAGTGGTGGGTGACAGCGATCTGGGTGGTGCTGATCGCCGCGATCGTGGGCCTGATCGTGGTGAACCCGCCCAAGCTCAGCAACGAGATCCGCATCGACGGCACAGCCGCCCAGGAAGTGATCGATGATCTCTCGGACCGACTGCCGGATGCTTCCGGTGGGCAGGGCATCATCGCGTTTCACTCCACCGACGGGGAGCGCATCGACGAGGGGGACAACCTCGCCGCCGTCCTGGAGGCGGTCGAGGAGATCTACGACGGCGAACACGTCGTCGACGCGCGCGAGGTGCTCGCCGAGGAACTGGCCAAGGGGCAGGACAGTCTGCTGCTGCAGGCGGCCGCTGCGATCGCGCAGGAGCAGGCGACCACCGGTGGGACGGACGCCGGTGCGCCGACCGCTCTGGTCGTCGACCAGACCCCGGTCCCTGGAGTGGTGGTCTCCGCCGACGGCCAGACGGCCCTGTTCCAGTTCGTGTTCGACGCGCAGACCTTCGAGCTCCCCGAGGGCACCGTGGACGACACGATCGAGACCGCCGAGGACGCCGTCGCCGGTGAGGCGATCGACGTGCTGCCGTCGTCGACGATGATCCAGGTTCCCGAGCTGATCGGCGCGGGAGAGATCGTCGGCGTCGCGATCGCCGCGCTCGTGCTGATCGCGACGCTCGGCTCGCTCATCGCCGCGGGCCTTCCGCTCGTGTCCGCGCTCTCCGGTGTCGCGTTCGGGGTCGGCGGGGCGTTCGCGATCTCCAGCATCGTCCCGATGCATTCGCTGACCGCCGTGCTCGGGCTCATGCTCGGGCTCGCGGTCGGGATCGACTACGCCCTGTTCATCGTGAATCGGCAGCGGCGGTTCATCCTCGATCAGCGCCTCAGCGCGCCAGAGGCGACCGCCCGCGCGATCGGCACCGCCGGCAGCGCCGTGTTCTTCGCCGGAACCACTGTCGTCATCGCTCTGCTCGCCCTCACGGTCGTGCAGATCCAGCTCCTCACGACGATGGCCATCACCGCCGCAGCCACCGTCGTCATCGCCGTCCTGTCCGCACTCACCCTGCTGCCGGCGCTGCTCGGGTTCGTCGGCGAACGGATCTGCTCGGCGAAGGCACGGCTGAACGCCGGCACCTCCCACGACAACGGCTCCTCGCACCGCGTCGCGAACACGTGGTCGCGTCTGCTCGTGAAGAACCGCTACGTCGCCGCCGTCGGCGCTCTCGCGATCGCCGGTGTCATCGCCGCCCCCGTGCTCGACATGGACCTCGGCCTCCCCTCGGGCGCGAGCTACCACCCCGACACCGCGCAGCGGCAGAGTTTCGAGGTGGTGGGGAACGCGTTCGGCGAGGGCTACAACGGGCCCCTCGTCGTCGTCGCCACCTCGCCCGACAACGAGACCATCCCCGCTACGGACCTCGCCGGCATCTACGGCGACCTCTCCGGCATTCACGGCGTCGAAGCGGTCTCCCTGGGCGGCCTCGACGAGGACGGCACCACCGCGGTGTTCTCCGTCGTACCCGAGACCGGTCCCACCTCCCAAGAGACCGCCGACCTCGTCACCGCGATCCGTGACATGACACCGACCTTCACCGACGACTACGGAGTCGACGTCGGCGTCACGGGATTCGCGGCCCTCGCGATCGACGTCTCCGATCGTCTGGCTGACGTGCTTCCGCTCTACATCGCCGTCGTGGTCGGCCTGTCGCTGATCGTGCTGCTGCTCGTGTTCCGCTCCATCATCGTCCCCATCAAAGCCACCGTCGGGTTCCTCCTGTCCGTTGCCGCGACCTTCGGAGCGACCACCGCCGTGTTCCAATGGGGCTGGCTGCAGCCGATCTTCGGGATGGACGCCACCGCCCCCGTGCTCAGCCTGCTCCCCATCATCATCACCGGCGTCCTGTACGGCCTCGCCATGGACTACGAGGTGTTCCTCGTCTCCTCGATGAAGGAAGCCCACGTCCACGGCGCCAAGGGCACGGAGTCCGTCACCCGCGGGTTCGCCGTCGCGAGTCGCGTCGTCGTGGCCGCCGCGATCATCATGACCAGCGTCTTCGCCGGGTTCATCTACAACCCCGAGCCCATGATCGCCCAGGTCGGGTTCGCCCTGGCCTTCGGCATCCTCGTCGACGCCTTCCTCGTCCGCATGACGCTCGTCCCCGCCATCATGGCCATCTTCGGCGACAAGGCCTGGTGGCTCCCCCGCTGGCTCGACCGCATCCTCCCCGACCTCGACATCGAAGGAGACAAACTCAACAAGCAACTCGAACGAGCATGACCGAACGCGTGCACCCGCGGGACGCGAACGGCATATGGCCGACTCCTGTTCCCGACGCCGCGGCCGCGGCCGCCAAGAGTGCTAACTCAGGTGCTGAGCAACGTATAGCTGCGCGCACCTCGATGCAGTCATCCACAGGCCGGAACCTCAAGACCATTGGATCTACGGGCCTCAACGCGGTTCGTGACCCTGCGCGCGAAGGGGTCGAGCGCAGCTCAACTCCCTCGCGCGCTATCCCGCTCGCCCTCGGCGGCCAGGTGGGAGCAGTCCGCGGGCTCGGGCTTTGGCGACCCAACCCTGGGCTGTGGAGAGGGCGACGTCGCTGAGGCGCGCGATTCTCGCGGTCGGGTTCGGGTCGCCGTCCTCGGCGAAGCGGGTGTGCTGGAGTGCGACGAGTTCGTAGAAGTCCGGGGTGCGCTTCGGGTCACCGAGCGGTCGGACGAGGTCTTGCCCGCGCAGCGTGCGCCCGCTGGGAAGGGTGATCTTGCCGTTCTGGAAGCGGGTGGCACCTGTGACGGCGAACAGGCGCTTGTTGATCGCGGCCTCGATCTTCGCGGTCGGCAGCTCGCGCAACAGCTGGCTGGTGATCGGGTCGCCGGCGAAGAACGGCATGTGGACGATGCCGGTGATCCGCACCTCCCCCATCCGGTTCTCATAGACCCGCACCTGCTGCTGAAGGCGCAGGAGCACGCGGGTGCCGCTCTCGGTGTGCTGGATCAGGAACCAGCGCCCCGCATCGAGGTTGCTGTGCTCGGAACGGAGCTTGCGATCGAGGCCTGGGGCGTTGTCGATCCAGTCCTCGTAATGCAGGGAGCGGTCGATGCCGGCGCTCTCGCCCTCCGTGTCGAGCGGGGACCGTTCGGGGAACCACCACCCATCCGGCAGGTCCGCGTCGATCAGCAGCGCGAAGTCGGGCTGCTGATCGGAGTCCTGCGCGGAAGTGGTCACGTCCCGAGTCTAACGAGTCGGAGGCGTAAACTCATGTAGTTGCGAGTCGGCGCGTTTCGTGGTCTAATGTCGTGTATTCGCGGAAACGCGATATACGCGAGGAGGAAGGTATGAGCGACGGCGAGACGGGCAGCGCGCTCGGTCGGGCGCCCCTGTTCTACTCCGAGGAGGAGACCGCCTCACTGCTCGGTATCCACCGCACGACGCTACGCACCCTCGCTCTGGACGGCCGCGCTCCGGTGGAGCCGATTCGGCTCACCCCGCACAAGCGCGTCTACCGGCGCATCGACGTGGAGCGCCTGGCGGGGGTGGTCGATTGAGCATCGAGGCGCGCAAGACCAAGGCGGGCAAGACCCGTTACCTCGCGCGCGTCCGCTCCGGCACGCAACTCGTCGCGTCCCGCACTTTCGACCGCAAGAGCGACGCTGAGGCGTGGGAGCGGGAGCAGAAGCACCTGCTGGACACCGGCCGGCCGCTGCCGCCGAAGCGCAAGTTCACGATGCAGGAACTGGTCGACAGGTTTCTCGTGGCACGTGAGGGCGGGAACCCGCACACGGTGGACACCGATAGGAACAACCTCGCCGCGCTTCCCGCCTCGCTGCTGAGGCGGTCGCTCGCCACCGTGCAGGCCGGGGACATCCGGGAGCATCTGCTTGCCGAGCTGCGCGGTGGGAAGGCACCGGCGACGGTCGCCCGCGCCAAGACGACGCTGAGCGCGCTGTTCACTTACGCGGACGAGCAGGGCTACCTGCACCAGCCGCACCCGGTGCGGACGATGAAGAAGATTCCCGAGTTGAGCAGCGTCGCCCAGCGCGCGGTGAGCCCGAACGAGATTCCCTCCCCGCGCCGAGTCGCCGGAGTGCTCGCCGCCTTGCGGCAGCGGCGCAGCGACATCGCGGACGTGTTCGAGTTCATGTCGCTGACCGGCGTGCGCTGGGGCGAGTTGCGCGCGACCCGGGTGGGCTGGCTCTCAGAAGTCCCACTCGCGCAACTCAACGTCGAGCGTTCCCACTCCGACCGCTACGAGGAGAAGAACCCGAAGTCCTCGCGCGGCACTCGGCCGGTGCCGCTGTCGCCGCGGGCGCTGGCGATCTTCCGTCAGTACGCCGCGGGCAAGCAGCCCGACGACTACCTGTTCACCAACCAGCAGGGGGGGCAGCTCTCGGTCGGCGTGGTCCGCAAGTTCCCGCTCGGCTTCCGCCGCCACGCGCTGCGCCACTACGCCGCGTCCACCTGGCTGCGGCTCGGCACGCCCGTCCACGAGGTCGCGGAGTACCTAGGCGACGAGGCACGCACCGTCCTCGCGGTCTACGCGCACGTCCTCGGCGAAGGTCAGCGCCGCGACCATGTGCGGCGTCTCGCCGCTGCCGAGGAGTTCGGCAGAAAGTCGGGACACTCACGGGACACTCGGCGCGGTCCGAACCTCGGACGCTGAACTCAACGCCTCCTGGCGAGCCGGAAGAAACAGGCTCTGACCAGGGATTTCCAGCGGAGACGGAGGGATTTGAACCCTCGGTCCCCGTGAGGGGACTCCACCTTTTTTTTTCTTAGCAGGGTGGTGCACTAGGCCGGACTATGCGACGTCTCCAGGCGTCCTCGCGGACGCACGTAGCAATCATAGCCGCATCGCGACCGTGTGCCGAACCACCTCGGGCGCGCACGCGCGTCGCGGCCCGGACGCCCGGTGGCGCTAGCCGCGTCCGCGGAGGTTGCCGTTTGAGCAGGTGATCTGCGCCGCAGTCGTGCCCGAGATGCTCGAAGGCAGCTGCACGGCGCCGCTCGCGGGCGCTTCCGGGGCGCCCGGCTCGGGCGTCGTACCGGGATCGCCGCTGGCGCCGGGTTCAGGCACCGCTCCGGGCTCACCGGGCGCGGTGCTCGGCTCGACCACCACGACGCCGGCGCCGGCGCTGGCGGTGTTGGTCAGCTCGATCGGCGCGTTCTCGGCAAGCGCGGCGAACAGCACATCGGCGGCCTTGGTGTTCGGCCGCACGCGGTTGGGATCGCTCGGGTCTGGGGAGGTGGGGTATTGCAGAAAGACGATCTCGTCGAAGGGCACGTTCTTCACCGCGAGCGCGATCTGCATCATGAGCACCGGGTTCGCGAGGCTCTTGCTGGGGGTCACGCTCTCGAGCGCAACGTTCGCCAGCTCATACAGGGTCTTCGGGTCGGAGAGCACACCGTCGCCGACGAGCTTGCGCGCCAGCGACGACATGAACTGCTGCTGGTTGCTGATGCGCCCGAGATCGCCTCCGTCGCCCACACCGTGGCGCGTGCGCAGAAACTGCAGCGCGGTCAGGCCCGAGAGCTCGTGGTCGCCGGCGGCGAGATCGAGCCCCGTGTACCGGTCGCGGATCCCGCCGACGATGCACACCGGCACGCCGCCGATCGCGTTCGACACCTCGATGACCCCGCCCCACGTGATCGAGGCCGCGAATTGGATCGGCTGTCCGGTGAGCTCCGACACGGTCAGCGCCGTGCACGCGAGTCCGCCGTACGCGTACGTGGTGTTGAGCATCTGCCCCGACATAGCCGAGTGCACCCGGCCCTTCTCATCGGTGCACGAGGGGATCCGCACGATCATGTCGCGCGGAAAGCTGATCACCGTGACCCGGCGAGGCTCCTCCGAGATGTGCAGCAGCATCATCACATCGTTGAGCTCGCCGCCCGAGTCCGGGCCCGTGCAGCGCTCGCCGAAGTATGCGGCGTACTCGGGCTCGCACTTGTCGGTGCCGGTGAGCAGCAGGTTGACGCCACCCTCGATCTCGCCGATGTTCGGCGGCAGTGGGGCGTCCTGCGGGATCTCGACTGCCTCAGAGGCGAAGCTGTGGGCGAGGTCCCAGGCCGCGAACCCGGCGACGCTGACCCCGCTGACCAACACGACGGCAAGCGCCATCGCGAAGAACTTGCCGATCTGGGCGAGCGGATGCGGCGAGCGCAGCTGCCCGTGCCGGGCGACCGTGTGCCGGCGACGGCGTGGCGAGGGGGGCGTGGCCTGGCTCATCCGTCTCCTTTCGCGCACTGCTCTCGTGCATCACCACGGCGTCCACGACGCGGAAAACACCGTCGCGGAACACGACGGTGGGAGCGGAGGGTGTGGGATTCGAACCCACGGGACATTTCTGCCCACTGGTTTTCAAGACCAGGTCCATCGGCCGCTCGGACAACCCTCCCGGTACGCCGAGTGTATCGGCTGGCACGCGCGGCCCCGTGCAGGGGCGTCGCGAACCGCGAGATTCGCTAGCGGCCGCGCGCCAGTTCGCGCAGCACCCGGGACGCGCCGCCGTCGCCCACCGTTGCGGTGACGTGGGTCGCGGCATCCAGCACCTCACGGGGGCTCTGCCCCATCGCGTACGCGCGACCGCCACCGTTGCGCGCCCACGCGAACATCTCGAGGTCGTTGCGGCCATCGCCGATCACCAGCACATCGGCCGGCGCGAAGCCGAGCCACGTGCGCACCTGCTCGAGCGCCGTGCCCTTGTTGACGCCGTCCGGGGCGATGTCGAGCCACGACGAGAAGCCGACCGAGTACGAGACCTGGTGCAGGCCGATGCCCTCGACGAGGCGCAGAAACTCGCCGTTGTCGTGTCGCGGCGAGACCACCACGACGCGGCTCACGGCGACCTCCATCATCGCCTCGAGCGGCACCTGCTGCGCCCGGCCGAGCTCCCATTCGGGGATGTCGGCGGTGTACATCCGGCGCCCGTCTGGCCGCTCGACCATGTAGCGCGCGTCCGGCAGGTGCTCGCGCAGCAGCGTGAGCACGGCCGCGGGCTCGAAGGTCTCGACCTGGTACGGCGCGTAGCCCGACGCATCCGCCGGGTCACGACGCAGCACGACCGCACCGTTCGAGGCGACGACGTACTCGGGCTCGAGGCCCAGCTCGCGCATGATGCGCTCCACGGTGTTCCAGCTGCGACCCGTCGCCAGCATGAGCGTGTGCCCGGCGGCCTCGGCCCCGCGGATCGCCTCGACGATGCCCTCGCTCAGCGACTCGTCCTCGTGCAGCAGGGTGCCGTCGATATCGAGCGCGACGAGCACCGGGCGGGTGGATGCCGCGACCTCCGCGTACGCGGTGCCGTGCGATGCGTGCCCGCGCGCTTGGGTCATCGCGGCCTCGGCGGGCGTCGCCTGCGTCTCGCTCACGAGCGGGGCTCCAGCACGTCGAGGCCGCCGAGGTAGGGGCGAAGCGCCTCCGGGACGAGCACCGAGCCGTCGGCACGCTGGTGCGTCTCGAGCAGCGCGACGATCCAGCGCGTGGTGGCGAGCGTGCCGTTCAGGGTCGCGACGGGGGCGGTCCGGCCGCCATCGGGCCGGTAGCGCACATCGAGTCGACGGGCCTGGTAGGTGGTACAGTTGCTCGTGCTGGTGAGCTCGCGGTATGCGCCCTGCGTGGGCACCCACGCCTCGATGTCGTACTTGCGCGCCGCGCTCGAGCCGAGGTCGCCGGCGGCGGTGTCGATCACGCGATAGCTCAGCCCGAGGCTTCGCAGCATGTCCTCCTGCAGCGCGACCAGACGCAGGTGCTCGGCCTGCGCGTCTTCGGGCGTCGTGTAGACGAACATCTCGAGCTTGTTGAACTGGTGCACGCGGATGATGCCGCGCGTGTCTTTGCCGTACGAGCCGGCCTCGCGCCGGTAGCAGGTCGACCAACCGGCGTAGCGCAGCGCGCCCCGCTCGAAATCGAGGATCTCGCCCATGTGGTAGCCGGCCAGCGGCACCTCGCTGGTGCCGACGAGGAAGAGATCGTCCTCGGGCAGGTGGTAGACCTCGGCCGCGTGCTCGCCGAGAAACCCGGTGCCACGCATGACCTCGGGGCGCACCAGCGTCGGCGGGATCAGCGGCACGAAGTCGTGCTGCAGGGCCCGGTCGAGCGCCATGTTCATCAGCGCCAACTCGAGGCGGGCGCCGATGCCGCGCAGGAAGTAGAAGCGCGAGCCCGACACCTTCGTGCCGCGCTCCATGTCGATCGCGCCGAGCAGTTCGCCGAGGGCGAGGTGGTCGCGCGGCTCGAAATCGAAGCTGGGCGTCTCGCCCACGTGCCGCAGCACGACGTAGTCCTGCTCACCGCCCGCGGGCACCCCATCGATGATGATGTTCTCGATGCGCGACATCGCGGCATCGGCGGCGGTCTCGGCCGCGGTCACCGCGTGCTGCGCGGCTTTCACCCGCTCGGCGAGCTCCTTCGCCTGCGCGACCAGTGCCGCCTTCTCTGCCTTGGGCGCCTGGGCGACCTGCTTGCCGAAGGCGTTCTGTTCGGCGCGGAGCACCTCAAAGGCCGTGATCGCGGCGCGGCGATCGGCATCCGCCGCCAGTGCGGCATCCACGGTCTCGGGTGCGGCACCTCGGGCGGCCTGTGAGCGCTTGACGAGGTCTGGGTTTTCGCGGAGCAAGGCGGGATCGATCACTCTCTGAGTCTAGAGTCGAGGCATGGCCCTCGTGCGCGGGAATGCCGAGAACACTGCGGCATTGATCTACAACCCCACCAAGGTGGACGCCCCCGTGCTTCGCGCGCTGGTGTCGCGGGTCGCCGAGGAGGCGGGCTGGTCGACGCCGCGGTACTACGAGACGACCGTCGATGATCTCGGTGACGGCGTGACGCGGCAGGCGCTGGATGCCGGCGCCTCGGCCGTGCTCGTCGCCGGCGGCGACGGCACCGTGCGGGCGGTCGCCCACTCGATGACCGGCAGCGGTGTGCCCCTGGGCATCGTGCCCAGCGGCACCGGCAACCTCCTCGCGCGCAATCTGCACCTCCCCCTCGACGAACCCGAGACGATGGTGCGCGCGGCGTTCGGTGCGTACCACCACCCCATCGACGTCGGCATCGCAGACCTCACCCGCCCCGGAGGCGCCAGGGAATCGCACGCGTTCGTCGTGATGGCGGGCATCGGCCTCGATGCGGCGATGATCGCGAACACCAAGAGCCAGCTGAAAAAGTCGGTGGGCTGGGTGGCCTACCTCGACGGCGCGGCCCGCTCGCTGCCTTCGGCGAAGCCGTTCCGCGTCGTGTATCAGCTCGACGACAAGCGCCTGCACAACGCGAAGGTGCAATCGGTGCTGTTCGCCAATTGCGGCTCACTGCCGGCGGGCATCGAGCTCATCCCCGAGGCATCCATCGACGACGGCAAGCTCGATGTCGCCGTGATCCAGCCGCGCGGCGCGTTCGGCTGGCTCGCGGTGTGGCGCAAGGTGTGGTGGGAGAACAGCGTGCTGCGGCGCACCGAGGCCGGCCGCCGCCTGCTCGCCCTGCAGCCGCGCAACAGCTCGATCCGCTTCTTCGTCGGCGAATCGTTCGACGCGGCCGCGGTGCCCGCGCAGCCCGTGCAGATCGACGGAGACGAGTTCGGGGAGGCGCTGCGCATGCGCTGCCGGCTCGAGGCCGGCGGCCTGCTCGTCGCGATTCCCGAGGGGCACGACACGAGCACGCTCTAAGCGGCATTCTCAAGCAGAATGGGTGCATCCGCTGTATCCCCCTGGAGAGGCCGCCAATGACGACGACTGAGACTTCCACCACCGCCGCGCCCCTCGCGCTCTCGGTGCTCGATCTGGTGCCCGTGCGCACCGGGCAGAGCAGCGGGCAGGCGATCGCGGCGTCCATGGCGCTTGCGCAGCGCGCGGACGCGCTGGGCTACACCCGCTACTGGTTCGCCGAGCACCACAACATGCCTTCCGTCGCATCGACCACACCCCCGGTGCTGGTCGCCGCGGCGAGCGCGCGGACGCAGCGCATTCGTGTCGGCTCGGGTGGCGTGATGCTGCCCAACCACTCGCCGCTCGTGGTTGCCGAGCAGTTCGCCGCGCTCGAGGCCCTCGCGCCGGGGCGCGTGGACCTCGGCATCGGGCGCGCGCCCGGGAGCGACCCCGTCATCACCCAGCTGCTGCGCATGAGCGGCACGACCAGCGACGTCGAGCGCTTCCCCGGGCACATCAGCGACATCCTGAGCCTCGTCTCGCCCGAGGGCGCGACCGTGCGCTTCTCGACCGGCGGCGAGTATGGCGTGCACGCAACGCCCGCCGCGATCGGCGCCCCCGAGGTGTGGCTGCTCGGCTCGAGCGACTACTCGGCGCAGCTTGCCGCGCACCTGGGGCTGCCGTACGTGTTCGCCAATCACTTCTCCGGCGATGGGCTCGAGCGCGCGCTCGAGCTGTATCGCACCGGCTTCGTGGCGAGCGAGTACCTCGACGCGCCGAAGACCTTCCTCACCGTCAACACGGTTGCCGCGCCCACGGAGGAGGAGGCCCTCGCCCGTGCACTCCCCCAGCTGCGCGCCATGGTGCGGCTGCGCACCAACCAGCCCTCGATACCGCTCGAGACGATCGAGCAGGCACAGGCGGCCCACGCCGGCGCCGACGCCGCCACCGATGAGTTGCACGCCCGCATGCGCGCGCGCTGGCTGGTGGGCGACGCGGCGCACGTGGCCACCGAGCTGCGCGCGTTCGCCGCGCGCTCCGGGGTCGACGAGGTGATGGTGTCGCCCGTGTCGGGCAGCTTCGCGCATGAGGCGCTGGATGCCGCGCCCGGTCGCGTGCAGACCCTCGAGCTGCTGGCGGCCGAGATCGGGGCCGCCGTCGCGGGCTGAGGCGCGCCTCAGCCTTCGCTGGGCTTCGGCCCGCCCTCGATCAGCTCGGCGAGCCACTGGCGGGCCTCGACGAACACCTCGTCGGAGTAGCGCTGCTCGTACGACACGATCGTGCGGTCGGCGCGCGGGTACGAACCCAGGAACGTCACGTTCGGGCTGAATCGGCGAAGCCCCAGCAGCGCGTCCGCCATGCGTTCGTCACGCACGTGCCCGTCTGCGTCGATCACGAAGCGGTAGCGACCCAGCGCGTCTCCGATGGGGCGCGACTCGATGAGCGAGAGGTTGATGCCGCGGGTCGAGAACTGCTCGAGCAGCGCGAGCAGCGCGCCCGAGCCGTCTTCGGGCAGCTCGGCGATCAGCGAGGTCTTGTCGGCCCCGGTGGGCTCCGGCGAGGGCACCGTGCGGCTGACCAGCACGAAGCGGGTGACCGCGTTGGGGTTGTCGCCGATCTCGCGGCCGAGCACCTCGAGGTCGTAGTGCTCGACGATCCCGGGGGGCGCGACGGCCGCATCGGCATCGCTCGTGCCATCGAGCAGACTCGCTGCGCTCGCGACGTTGCTCAGCGCCGGGACGTAGACGTGCTCGGGGCGCGCCTCGTTCAGCCAGCGCGTGGACTGCGCGTAGGCGACCGGGTGCGCGTTGATCACCCGCACATCCTCAAGCCTGGTGCCGGGGCGCGCCACCAGCACGAAGTTCACGGGCACGAGGTATTCGCCGATGATGCGCAGGCCGGGCAGGACCGCGAGCGCGTCCTGCGCGATCGAGACGCCGCCCTCCGTCGAGTTCTCGATCGCGATCATCGCGGCATTCGAGCGCCCCTCGAGCACGTCATCGAGCGCCTGGCTGACCGTGTGCACCGAGCGCCACACCTGACCGCGAGCCTCCGGGACCTGGGCCAGCGCGGCCTCCGTAAAGGTTCCGGCGGGGCCGAGATAGCTGTACGTGCGGCGTTCGGGTGACTCGGAATGCATGGGCTCGAGCCTAGCGGGGCGCACACGACTCCCGCGCCGTCGCTCGCGGCCAACACTGCGACAATGGAGCAATGAGCACGCGCGCAGGACTCCCGGCCGAGGCATCCGATCTCATCGATGTCGACGCCCTGATCGACGCCTATTACGACCGCAAGCCGGATGCCACGATCCCGGCGCAGCGAGTCGTGTTCGGGACGAGCGGGCACCGCGGCTCGTCGCTGCGGTCAAGCTTCAACGAGGAGCACATCCTGGCGACCACCCAGGCGATCGTCGACTATCGCCGGGCGCAGGGCCTGGAAGGGCCGGTGTTCCTCGGCCGCGACACGCACGCGCTCAGCCGACCCGCCGAGCGCACGGCGATCGAGGTGCTCGTGGGCAACGGCGTCGAGGTCCTCGCCGACACGCGCGACTCGTGGGTGCCGACGCCGGCGCTCAGCCACGCGATCCTCGCCCACAACCGCGACCGCGATGCGGCCGACGCGGGTCGCGCCGACGGCATCATCGTCACCCCGAGCCATAACCCGCCGGCCGACGGCGGCTTCAAATACAACCCCCCGCACGGCGGCCCCGCCGACACCGATGCAACCGCGTGGATCGCCGATCGCGCCAACGCGCTCATCGCGGCCGGGCTCGGGAGCGTCAGGCGCACCCGCTTCGCCGACATCCCCGAAGACGCCATCGGCCGCTACGACTTCCGCGAGGCATACGTCGCAGACCTCGGGTCGATCATCGACATGGACGCCATCGCGCGCGCGGGCGTGCGCATCGGCGCCGACCCGATGGGCGGCGCATCCGTCGAGTATTGGGCGCTGATCGCGCAGCGCTACGGGCTCGACCTCACCGTCGTGAACCCGGACGTGGATCCGACCTGGCGGTTCATGACCCTCGACTGGGACGAGAAGATCCGCATGGATCCCTCCTCCCCCTCGGCGATGGCCGCGCTGGTGGCTCGCCGCGCTGATTTCGACCTGCTCACCGGCAACGACGCCGACGCCGACCGGCACGGCATCGTGACACCCGACGCCGGGCTCATGAACCCCAACCACTTCCTCGCCGTCGCGATCGACTACCTGTGCGCGCACCGTCCCGGCTGGCGCCCCGACGCCGCGATCGGCAAGACGCTCGTCTCCTCCATGCTGATCGACCGCGTCGCCGCGGCCCTCGGCCGCCGGCTGCTGGAGG
>JAGQTK010000059.1 GCA_020439065.1 Microthrixaceae bacterium | reverse complement strand
CCTTCACAACGGTGCCCTCGATGAGGTCTCCGTCGTTGAAGGACTTGATGGTCAGTTCGACCGCGGCCAGAAAGTCTTCGGCAGATCCGATGTCGTTGATCGCGACCTGCTTGGGTGCCGTGGCGGTCGTTTCGCTAGTCATGTAGTGGGTTGTCCTTGTTGGGTTGGTGTCGGGCTCAGGGCGTGCGCGGCATCCGATTCGTGGATACCGCTGCCATGCTTGGGCTGCCCGCCGGTGTTGACCGACGATCGCGCCTGTTGCCCTGAGCAGAGCGGATGTGTAAAGCCAGTATCGCGCGCGTGCATGCAGAAGCACCACACGTGTGACAGTCAACGATAACATCGCACGCGCACGCAATGCGACCCCGCACCGGGGTATGACGCGGGCGCAAAAGGGTTCACTATGAGTGCATGGAACCCGCAGCGACCGGACCTGCGCCACGCTGCGATGCGCAGCCGCACGCGGGAGCGAGCCAGCCGCGCGAGCAATGGACGGGCCAGATCGGCTTCATCCTCTCGGCCATCGGCTCGGCGGTGGGACTCGGCAACATCTGGCGCTTCCCCGGAGTCGCATACGAAAACGGCGGCGGCGCATTCCTGATCCCCTACCTGATCGCGCTCGTCACGGCGGGCATTCCGATCCTGTTTCTCGACTACGCGATCGGCCACCGTTTCCGGGGCGCAGCACCCACGGCCTTCCGCCGACTCGGCGGCGGCCGCTTGCGGCGGTGGATGGAGGGCCTCGGCTGGTTCCAGGTGGCGATCGCGTTCGTGATCGCGCTGTACTACACCGCGGTGGTGGCGTGGGCGATGAGCTACTTCGTCTTCTCGTTCGACCTGCGCTGGGGCGATGACCCAGCCGCATTCTTCACCGGCGACTTCCTGCAGGTGGGCGAGCCCGGCCTGAGCCTGGAGTTCGTGCCGGGCGTGCTGCTCCCCCTCGCGATGGTGTGGGGCGCCGCGATCGTCGTGTTGGCGCTGGGCGTCGCGCGAGGCCTGCAGCGCGTCAATGTGATCTTCCTCCCCCTGCTGGTCGTCGCATTCGCGATCCTGGTGGTCCGCGCGCTGTTTCTCGAGGGCGCTGCCGACGGCCTGAACGCGCTGTTCACCCCGAACTGGGCGGCCCTGCTCGATCCCAGCGTGTGGATCGCGGCCTACAGCCAGATCTTCTTCTCACTCTCCATCGCATTCGGCATCATGATCACCTACGCCTCGTATCGCAAGCGGCGGGCGAACCTCACCGGCCCAGGGCTCGTGGTGGCATTCGCCAACTCCTCCTTCGAGCTGCTCGCCGGCATCGGCGTGTTCGCCACCCTGGGATTCTTCGCGTTCCAACAAGGTGTCGACATCGCGCAGCTCGACGGCATCAGCGGACCGACCCTCTCGTTCATCACGTTCCCCGCGATCGTGTCGCAGATGCCCGGCGGCCCGGTGTTCGGCGCACTGTTTTTCGGCTCCCTCGTCATGGCGGGGTTCACCTCGCTGGTGTCTGTGCTGCAGGTGGTCTCGGCCGCGTTCCAGGAGAAGTTCGGATTCACGCGCAGTCAGGCCGCGCTGCGCATCGGCGGGGTGTCGGCGGCGCTGTCCATCCTGCTCTTCTCCACCACCACGGGCCTGCTCGCGCTCGACACCGCCGACCAATGGGCGAACAACATTGGCATCGTGGCGTCGGCCGTGCTCATGACGATCCTCGTCGTCTGGGTGCTCGGGAAGGCGCCCGAGCTGCGTGCGCACCTGAACGCGGTCTCCACCTTCAAGGTCGGCCGGGTCTGGGTGCTCGGTGTGGGCGTGCTGGCGCCACTCGTGCTGGGATTCATGCTCGTGCAGCGAATCATCACGCTGATCGCCGATGGATACGCCGAGTTGCCCTCGTGGTACCTGCTCGCGTTCGGCTGGGGCACGATTCTTGCCATGTTGCTCGGCGCGCTGGTGCTCACCGCGCTGCGCTGGAAGCGCGATCCCGATGACTTCACGGCCTGGCCGCCGTACGCCACCGGGCGAGTGCAATCGGCGAAGACGAACGGGGAGGCGAAGCGATGACCCCCATCGCACTGGTCGCACTCGTGCTTGCACTTACCCTGGTGTGGGGAGGGCTGATCGCCAGCGCGATCGCGCTCCGCATCCGCCCCGAGCTTGCCGCGTACCCGCCGGGCGGTGAAGACAGACCAGGAGAAGACCTCGAATGACCAGCCCCCGCACCACAGCCCTCGCCTTTGCGCTCGACCTCGTGCTGGTCATCGCCTTCGCCGCGCTCGGGCGCGCGAGCCATCAAGAAGCGGTGCTCGGCGCCGGAGGGCTCGGCCTGGTCGAGACTGCCTGGCCGTTCGCCGTGGCGCTCGCCGTCGCGTGGCTGGTGACGCTCGCATTCCGCAAGCCGCTGGCCCCCGTGCGCACCGGCCTTCCCGTCTGGGTGATCACGGTCGCCGGGGGGATGTTGCTGCGCGCCGTCAGCGGCCAGGGCACCGCGATCGCCTTCATCATCGTCGCGAGCGTCACCCTGCTGCTGTTCCTCGTCGGGTGGCGCGTGATCGCCACCCTGATCGCGCGTGCCCGCGCAGCCTCGCGAGCGCGCGCGGCATAACGCCGTGGCGTGACCGGCGGTTGCCAACCCGCTCACGAACCCGCCCGCCCCTCTGGCCGAGAGACGCACATCGAGGGGTTGACTCGCCGTCGCCTCTATGGTTAGTTACTTGAGTAAGTAACCAAAGAACGAGGTGCACGTGATCGAAGAAGGCAGAGCGCTATTTCTGCAGATCGCAGAGCGCATCGAGGACTCGATCATCGATGGCAGCCTCGCCGAACAGGCCCAGGCTCCCTCGACGAACGAGCTCGCCGTTTTCTACCGGATCAACCCCGCGACCGCCGCGAAGGGCATCAACCTGCTCGTCGAGAAGGGCGTGCTGCACAAGCGTCGCGGCATCGGCATGTTCGTCGCGCCCGGAGCGCGCGCGATCCTGCTCGATGAACGGCGCACGGCCTTCGCCGAGCGTTTCATCGACCCGCTGCTGAACGAGGCGCGCACCCTGGGGCTCGGCCCCGAAGCGCTGCGCGCGCTCGTGACCGAGCGTTTCCAACGCACGGCCACAGACAACCCCGAAAGGAACCTCCCATGACCGACGTGATCGAGGTGAACAGCCTCAGCAAGCGCTTCCGCGACATCCGAGCGGTCGATGACGTGAGCTTCACCATCGAGAAGGACAGCATCACCGGGCTGCTCGGGCGCAACGGCGCCGGCAAGACCACGCTGATGTCGATCCTCACCGCGCAAGGCTTCGCGTCGAGCGGCGACGTGCGCATCTTCGGCGAGCACCCCTACGAGAATGCCCGCGTGCTCTCGCGCATGTGCTTCGTGCGCGAGAGCCAGAAGTACCCGGACGATGCGACCGCGACCCATGCCTTCGGCACGGCACGCCTGTTCTTCCCGAATTGGAACGAGCCCCTGGCGCAATCCCTCATCCACGCGTTCCAGCTGCCGACCAAGACCCGCATCAAGAAGCTCTCGCGCGGCCAGCTCTCGGCTGTCGGCGTGATCATCGGCCTCGCCGCCCGCGCCGAGATCACCTTCTTCGACGAGCCGTACCTCGGGCTGGACGCCGTGGCGCGTCAGATCTTCTACGACCGGCTGATCGAGGACTACGCGGAACACCCGCGCACGGTGATTCTCTCGAGTCACCTGATCGACGAAGTATCCAATCTCATCGAACGCGTGCTCGTCATCGACAACGGAAAGATCATCATGCACGAAGACACGGACGCCCTGCGCGACCGGGCCGCGACCATCGTCGGCGACAGCGCCGCGGTCGAGGCGTTCGTCGGCGGCCGCGAGGTCATCCACCGCGAAAGCCTCGGACGCGTGGCATCCGTGACCGTCCTCGGCGCCCTCTCCCCGACCGAGCGCCAGCAGCTGGCCGCCGCCGGGCTCGACACCGCGCCGGTCTCGCTCCAGCAGCTGATCGTGCGCCTCACCCAGCACGCCGCGGAACGCTCCGCGACATCCAGCGACGGAGTACTCCGATGAGCCGCACCCTGAACGTCGTCCGTATGCAGCTGATCAACCGGCAGACCTTCGTGTGGGTGCCCCTGATCATCCTGGGCGGCTCGCTCGTGATCACGCTGGCGATCTACGCCATCCTCCAGGGTTCCGGCGTCACCGAGCCGAAGTTCGGCGGCGGTGCCCAGGCGCCGCTATGGTACTTCCTCGCCGTCGGCATCCAGGCGCTCACGTTGAGCTTCCCGTTCTCCCAGGCCATGAGCGTCACGCGCCGCGAGTTCTACCTCGGCACCCTGCTGACCGCGGCCCTCACCTCGGCGATTCTGGCCGTCGTCTTCGTCCTCGGCGGGCTGCTCGAGCAGGCCACCGGCGGGTGGGGCATGAACGGCTACTTCTTCCACCTCGATTGGGTCTGGCAGGCCGGCCCCGCGGCGGCCGCGCTGTTTTTCTTCGTGCTGGCGATGCTGTTCTTCGTCACCGGCTTCGGGTGTGCGCTCATCTACCGCCGCTTCGGCTCGCTCGGCCTCACGGTGCTCCTGGTGGGCCTCGGCGCGCTCCTGGTCGGCGCGCTCTGGCTCATCGCGCAGGCCAACGCCTGGGCGGCGGTGTTCATCTGGTTCGCGCAGCAGGGCTCGGTCAGCCTGTCGCTATGGATGCTCGTACTCGCGGCCCTCGTCGGCGTGCTGGCCTATCTGGGGCTCCGACGCGCGACGCCGTAGCGCGCGGCCGGTGGCCTGGGCCGGCAGCACCTTCGCTTGCACGCGCGCTGCCGGGCCTGTGACTACGCGTAGTAGTGAACCGTCGCGCGGAGCGCGTCCGCGTGGTCGTAAATGTCCGAGAGCAGATCGATCGGGTGACGAGTCTCGACTTTGGCATCGTCAAACACGCCGAGGTACTTCTGGCTCGCATTGAAGTGCAGGCGTGCAACCGGCTTTCGATTGTTGTCGTCGAGCAGCACGCCCATGTACGACTTCGTGTCGCGGTGCACCACTCGCGATGCGGGCACCTCGCTGCAGACAATCGCTCGAACGATCTGGAACGCTTCGATCTCTTCAAGCGTCGTCTCGATACCGTCTTTGCCCTCGGCTGCGCCCGCGCTGGCCTCAGCGACGTGGGTACTCGCATCGGCACCGGACACCGACCCGTTGTCGATCGCTGGGCTGAAACTCTGCCCACCCAGTGCAGCCTTCAGCCGGTCATTCACCCGGTCTGAGAGGAACTGCTTCTGCGCTTTCGCAACGAGTTCCTTGAACTGCTCGCGCACCCTCTGCGTGATCTGTCCGTCATAGACACGACCCGTGAGCAGGCGCACCCATTCGGCATCCGGCGTCGCGAACTGCGCGTTCAAGACACGCTTGAGCGCACCAATGTACTTCAACTCCTCCGCGGCGCTGACGATCGATTCGATATCGAAGGTGTCTTTGGTCAACTTGCGCAGTTCTGGGATGACCGTCTCGTCAAGATCCGAGATCTGGATGACGAGGAACGGCTTCTCATCCATTCGATTTGGCGCGTCAAGATCGGTGTAGAAGTGGTACTGATCACCATCGGTGAGGATCGCGACTCGGGCATTCGCAACGGCGAAATATCGAAACAACTGGGACGCGTGATTGAGCCCCAGGGGCGCACCGAGCTTCTTGCACTCGATGAGGATCTGCACTGAGCCATCTTTCACGATGGCGTAGTCAATCTTCTCGCCCCGCTTCGTACCGACATCCGCAGTGAACTCGGGGATCACCTCGTGCGGGTTGAAGACGTCATAACCCAGAACCAAGGAAATGAAGGGCATCACGAAGGCATTCTTCGTCGCTTCTTCCGTCTCGATCGACGCACCCTGCATGGCAATCTTGTTCGCAAGGCTGGTCAGCCGCTCGGCAATCTCGGTCATGTTCGCTCCCGTCATCGCGCAGGGCTCCATTGCGCCGCGCAAATTGTTCCGATTCTATGCATCCGAATGCCTACACCCCGTGAAGCACACGCAACAATCATGTGCAGCACCAAGTGCCGCACGAACTTCTCTGCGCGTCCCCTCCGCCGCGATCATCCACCCAAGCGCGTTGTTGGCTACGGTGGCCTGATGAAAGCCGTGCAGATCGTCTGTCTTGATGGGCCCGAAGCGATCGAGATCCGCGACGTCGACGCGCCCGCGCCCGGCGCAGATCAGGCGCTGATCCGGGTGCGGGCAGCCGGGGTCGCGTTCTCGGATGTGCTGCGCACACGGGGCCGGTACCAGCACAAGCCCGCCCTGCCGTTCACGCCCGGCTCAGAGATCGCGGGAGAGATCGTCTCGGCCCCACACGGCTCGGGCTTCGCGCCCGGCGAGCGGGTGATCGCGCGCGCGGGCCTCGGCGGGTACGCGGAGTACGCCGTCGCGCCGCTCGAGAAGATCTGGCGGTTGCCGGATGCCGTCTCGTACGAGACGGGCGCGGCGTTCTTCGCCAACTTCGGCACGGCGCACTTCGCGCTCGTGGAGCGCGGCCAGCTCGCCCAGGGGGAACGCGTGCTCGTGCACGGCGCGGGCGGGGGCATCGGCTCAGCCGCAATTCAGATCGCGAAGACGTTCGGCGCGGGCGCGGTGATCGCCGTCGTCTCCACGCCCGAGAAGGGCGACGCGGCGCTCGCCGCAGGCGCCGATGAGTTCGTGCTCGCCGAAGGATTCCGCGACGCCGTGCTCGCGCGCGGCAAGGTCGACATCGTGGTCGACACCGTCGGCGGCGAGCGATTTCACGAGTCGCTGCACTGCTTGCGCGGCGACGGGCGCCTGCTCGTGGTCGGTTTCGCCTCCGGCGAGATCCCCAGCGTGAAGGTCAATCACCTGCTGCTGCACAACATCTCGGTCGTCGGGGTGGGCTGGGGTTCGTACGAGGGCCCCCGGGCCGGCCACACCGCCACGCAATGGGAGGCGCTGCTCCCCCACCTCGAGAACGGCACCCTGCGGCCGCAGGTCGGTGCGGTGTTCGCCCTCGAAGACGCCGCGGCCGCGCTCCAGCACGTCGAGCAGCGTCGCGCCGTCGGCAAGGTGCTCCTGCGGCCCTGAGCGGCCGCCGCGCGAAGGGCGCGCGGCTCAGTCCGCCTCGACCGTCCCGTCGAGGTACCACCAACGCCCGCTCTGCCGTACGAAGCGGCTGCGCTCGCGCTGCACCTGCACGCCACCGACCCCCGGCATCCGATACGAGGCCGCGAACTCGACGAAGCCGCGCGTGCTTCCCGGCTCCCCACCTTCGACCGCGAGAATCTCCAGCCCCACCCACCGGGTGTCGGCATCGGGCTCGACGCGCTCGGGCCGCGTGCCGGGATGCCACGTCTCAAACAGGTAGGCGCCATCGCGTAGGACGAAGGCGGTGTATCGCGAGCGCATCAGCCGCTCGGGGCTCGGGGCCACCTCGCCGGCCAGAAGCGGTCCGCAGCAGGCCCCGAACGCACCGCCGCCCCCGCAAGGGCACGGTGCCGCATGGGTCACGGTGGCCGCCGGGCTCGAGCCCGCGGTCATCGGCGCGCCCGCGACGGCGCGCTGGCGCACGCGACGCATTCCTGTGCGGCGGGGCGCACGCGGAGCCGTTCCAGCGGGATCGCGCTCCCGCATCCCGTGCACACGCCGTATGTTCCGTCGCCGAGCCGGGCGAGGGCTGCGTCAAGCTCGGCAAGCTCGCGCTGCACGCCCTCGAGCAGGCCCTCGGCCCGTGACCACTCGGCCGACATCGTGCCGCCTTCCGGATCATGCTCGTCATCGGCGGGCGTGTCCGCGCGCGCCTCGCGGATCGCATCGAGCAGGCGCTCGGACGCGCCGACACCGGCGAGCAGCTCGTCACGCTGCGCCTGCAGGAGCACGCGGAACTCGTGGCGGGTTGTGGCATCCATACGCCTTATTCTCTGCTGTTTTCGGTGCGCACGCGCCGCGCTCAGTCTGCGGGCGCGCACGCAGCGCACGGCAGCATGCCGCGGCCGGCACCCGCCAGCTGCAGCCGGAGGGCATGGACGCGCGTGGCCGCCTCGTCGAGCCGAGTCTGCGGGATGCTTCCCGACTCGACCGCGGCGACGACGCCGTCGATGATCGCGGCCGCGGTCTCGGGGGTGCTGAACATCACGCCCAGCAGGAGGTCGTTGCCCGCGGCGAGGGCGGCGACGGCATTGGCCACGGGGTCGCGATAGCCGGGGTGCCCGGAGGCCTGCAGCATCCCGAGATCGTCGGTGACCGTGACGCCGGTGAACCCGAGTTCTTCGCGCAGGATGCGGTGCCATTCGGGCGAGAGCGACGCGGGGGCCGGGTCGACCGCGGTGAAGGCGAGGTGCCCGAACATGACGATCGGCGCGCCCGCGGCGATGCCGGCGACAAACGGCGGCGCGTCCACCGCGCGCCACTGCGCGGAGGGCAGATCCGTTGTGGGGATGCTCGTGTGCGAGTCGCCCGCCGCGGCGCCGTGACCCGGGAAGTGCTTGAGCGTGCTGAGCGCCTGCGTGCCCTCGCCGGTGACGGCCGCCGCGACGCGGTCTGCCGCCTGCTCGGGTGGCCAACCGAACGAGCGACGCCAGATGAAGTGCCCGGCATCGGGCGTGACATCGGCGATGATGCCGAAGTTCACGCCGATGCCGGCGCGCTGCACGAGCGCGCCGCGGCCCGCGAACGCCCGTTCCACGTCGGCAGCGGGCTGCGTCTTCAGGGTCAGCGAGGAGGCGAAGCGATCCCAGGGGAGCCGGGCCACATCGCCTCCCTCTTCGTCGATCCCGATGAGCGGAGGCAGCGCCGGGTCGATCGTGAGCGCATCGGTGATGACGCGCAGCTCGTCCTCCGTGGCCGGAATGTTGGCACCCATCAGAATGAAGCCGCCCGCCTGCGTGCTGCGCATGAATGCCTGAAGCACCGCCGGATCCGTGCTCGGAATGTGCGCCATGACGAGCGACGCCGCCTTCTCGCGAGTCGACATGGCCGCCACGTCGGCTGCCGCGATCTCGCCGATGCGCGTCGTGGATGCCGCGGCCACGCGCACCTGCGCAGTCACGGCGTCTTCCGCCCCGGCGCGCGGCGCCGCGCTCGCCGCATCAGCGCTTGGCGCGCCCGGCGCGAGCAGTGCCAGCGCGCACACGGCGGCGAGTGCCGCCACGCCCGTGACCCCACGTGTTCGTCTGCCACCCACCCGACCAGACTATGCGGGCGGGCCGCGGCGCGGGGTGCCTCCGCGGCGCCCCGGCGACCGGCGCCCCACGCGGACGGTGCGAGCGCGCTCGGTAGCATGGAGGTTCCCCACCGAACCGGAGTGTGCCATGACGAACCCGCCCACCGAGCCCAGCGCCGGCTGGTACCCAGACCCCGCCGCCACCGCGTCGGGCACCCTCCGCTGGTGGAACGGCACGAGCTGGTCGACCGAGGTCCGCGCGGCGAAGCCGGTCGCGGCTCCCCCGCTGAGCCCGCCGCCCCCTGAACCCGCCGCCCGCGGCCATCGGCGCGCCGTCCATCCCGCAGGCGCCGTTCGCTCCGCTCCCGCCCACCGCCCCCGCGGCGCCGGGGTTCGGTGCGCCCGGCGGCTACCCCGGGGGCACGCCGTCCGCTGTGCCGAGCTACGCCGACGCCCAGGCGGAGTATCTCGGATCGCCCGGGTACGCCGCGACCACCGGCTACGGCGCATCCCCTGCCGCTGCATCCACCACGGTGGCCGCCGCCGGGGCACCCGGATACCCGGGCTACGGGTACGGCGTCCCGCTTGTCGGCCCGGGTGAGCCGATGTCGTTCGGGCAGGCGATCCGATCCGTCTTCCGGCAGTACGCCGGCTTCGGCGGGCGCGCCAGCCGCTCCGAGTTCTGGTACTTCTCGCTGTTCGTCTCGCTCGCCGCGGTCGCCATGTGGCTGCTGATGGTGATCGTGATTCTCGTCACCGGTGCCACCTCCGCCGTCGCCGGCGAGGCCGCGGTCTTCGGGGCGAGCATGCTCACCGGGGTGATCGGCATGACCTGGTTCGCCGGCGCCCTCGCCATCATCGTGCCCTCGTGGGCCGTCACGGTGCGGCGTCTGCGCGATGCCGGGCAGCACTGGGCCTGGATCTTCATCAGTTTCGTGCCCTTCGGCGGGATCGTGCTCATCGTCATGTGCTGCCAGCCCGCCAAGCCCTGGGCGCTCCCCCGCGCCTGACGCTGCCGCCCAGGCCGCACCCCCACACACAAACGCGCTGCCCCGGTCGAGATCGACCGGGGCAGCGCGTTCATCAGGATC
>JAGQTK010000058.1 GCA_020439065.1 Microthrixaceae bacterium | reverse complement strand
GACTTCCTGTTCACCTACTACTCCTACAAGCCGGGTCAGCTGCGGCGCTGGTATCCGGGCGCCGGGATCGAGCTCATGGATGCCGCCACCGAGCCGCGCGCGCGGTGGCGCTTCGCCGCCGCCGGGCGCGCGCCCGGCTCGGTCACGCTCGACGAACCAGCGCTGCGCGCCGCACGCGCCCCCGAGTTCGCCGCGATCCGCGCCATCCTGCACGGCACGGCATCCAGGCCCGCGAGCTTCGGGTGCTTCGGCCTCCACGAGTGGGCGATGCTCTACCGGCAGCGGGAGCACCGCCACGCGGTGCCGCTGCGGCTCGGCCAGCGCGGCACCGACGAGGTCGTCGAGGCCCACGACATCCGCTGCACGCACTTCGATGCCTACCGCTTCTTCACCCCAGAGGCCGCGCCGCGAAACCTCGTGACGCCCACCCGCGAGACCCAGGCGGCCCTCGAGCAGCCCGGCTGCCTGCACGCCGGCATGGACCTGTACAAGTGGGCGACCAAGCTCGGACCCCTGATCCCCGGCGCGGTCCTGCTCGACACGTTCGAGCTCGCCCGCGACATCCGCTGGATGGATATGCGCGCATCGCCATATGACGTGCGCGCGTGGGGTGCCGCGGCCGTCGCGATCGAGACGCCCGAGGGCAAGGCCGAATACGCGCGGGCGCAACGCGGCTTCACCGAGCGCGGCCAGGCGCTCCGCTCGCGGCTGCTCGCGGCACTGGATGCGCTCGCAGACACGGCACCCGCAGCAGCACCGGTGCCGGTGCCGGCATGAGCGCCCCGGAGCGCACGCCCTCGCTCGACGACGCGCCGATCGCGGTGCTCGCCGGCGGCTCGGGCTTTGTCGGGGGCGCACTTCGCGAGGCGCTGCGGCGTGAGGGCTGGACGATTCGCGAACTCGGCCGCACGGGCCCGGACGCCCGCTGGAGCGACCCGGCATCCATCCGCCGGGTTGTCGAGGGCGCCGCGATGGTGATCAATCTCGCCGGCAAGTCGGTGAACTGCCGGTACACCCGCCGGGCTCGCGACGAGATCTACCGCTCGCGCATCGAGACCACGCGCGCACTGCGCGAGGCGATCATGGATGCCTCGGCACCCCCGCCGCTCTGGCTGAACGCCAGCACCGCGACCATCTACCGACACGCGATCGACCACTCGCAGGACGAGCGCAGCGGCGAGATCGGCGAGGGTTTCTCGGTCGACGTCGCCCGCGATTGGGAGGCCGAGCTCTTCGCAGATGAGCTGCCGAGTACCCGGCGCGTCTCGCTGCGCATGGCCATCGTGCTCGGCGATGGCCCCGCGAACGACGTCCTCTTCCGGCTCGCGCGGATCGGCCTCGGCGGGCCGCAGTTCGATGGCTGGTGGTTCGGGCACCGGCGCTACCGCGGCATCGGTCCCCACGCCAGCGGCGACGGCCGGGCCCGCGGGCACCGCACACGCGGGCAGCAGCGCTTCAGCTGGATCCACATCGACGACGTCGTGGGTGCCGTGCAGTTCATTCGCGACCACCCGGAGGTGCACGGCCCCGTCAACCTCGCGGCGCCGATCACCACCGCCAATCGCACGCTCATGCGCACGCTCCGGCGCGTGGTCGGCGCCCCCATCGGCCTGCCGGCATGGCGGTTCATGCTCGAGCCGGCGATGTGGGCCCTGCGCACCGAGCCCGAGCTGGTGCTGAAGAGCCGCTGGGTCGCCCCGGGGGTGCTGCGCGAGGCGGGCTACCGCTTCGCGCATCCCGAGTTGGAGGGCGCCCTGCGCGACGTGTGGTCGCGGCGGTGAGGACGCACCCACGTGGCAGCCGCGCACCCTGCGCGTGCGGCGCGAGCGACGCCCGTCCGCGACACCCGGGCGACACACTCCGCCCGTGCAGCGGTTCATGATGCATGCTCGAGATATGGCAACTCAACGCGCACATGTCTCCATCGGGATCGCGGGCACGCTCGGCCCCGAGGCCGCCGAACGCATCGCCGTGGCCGCCGAGGCCGCGGGCTTCTCCGGACTCTGGGTGAACGAGGTCGCCGGGGCGGATTCGCTTGGCATGCTCGCGGCGGCCGCCGCGGCATCCGAGACGCTCACGCTCGCGACCGGCGTGATCCCGGTGGACCGCCGGCCCGGTGCGGAGATCGCCGAACACGTCGCACGCCTGGGGCTGCCCGCCGATCGCCTGATGATCGGCATCGGCTCGGGCAAGCCGGGTGCGGGTTCGCTCGCGCGCGTCGAGACCGCGATCGCCGAGATTCGCGCGGCCAGCACGGCGCGCATCCTGATCGGCGCGCTCGGTCCCCGGATGCGCCAGCTCGCGGCCGAACAGGCCGACGGCGCGCTCATGAGCTGGCTCACCCCGCCGGTCGCCGCCACGCAGTCCGCCGAGTTCCACGCGATCGCGCCGAAGGGCCACGTCGCGCTCTACGTCCGCACCGCGGTCGACGCGGCGGGCGTGCCGCGGCGCGACGCCGAGACCGTCGCATACGCGGGCTATCCCGCATACAAGGCGAACTATGCCCGGCTCGGCATGGATCCGTTCAGCACGATCCTCCCGCAGCCCGGCGACGACACCATCGCCCCCGGTGGCGCCGAGTACCGCGCCTCCGGCATCGATGAGCTCGTGCTTCGCGCGATGACCCTCGGTGACGAGGCCGAAGACTACGTCCGCTTCACCGAACAGGCCGGCGAGGCCCTCGGCCTGCTCGCGTAGCACTGCGACGGCACCGGGTCCCGGCATCCACGCGTGCGAGCGGGATGCCGGGACCCGAGCGCTTTCGCGCGCCGCCTGCCAGAGTGGTGGCATGCAGCGCATCGGTTCGATCTTCACGCCGTCATTTCCGCCCGAGCACCTGAAAGCCGTGACGCTCGCGGCCGAGGCCGCCGGGGTCCCCGAGCTGTGGCTGTGGGAGGACTGCTTCCGAGAATCGGGATTCGCCGCGGCATCCGCCATGCTCGCCTGGACGCAGCGCCTGCGGGTCGGCATCGGGGTCGCGCCCATGCCGATGCGCAATGTGGCCCTCACGGCCATGGAGATCGCCACGATCGAGCGGATGTTTCCGGGGCGGCTGATCCCGGGGGTCGGTCACGGCGTGCAGCCGTGGATGGCGCAGATCGGGGCCCGCCCCGCCTCGCCGCTCACGCTGATGCGCGAGTACGTGCCCGCGCTGCGCGCACTGCTCGCCCACGAAGAAGTCACGACGACGGGGCGCTACGTCAACCTCGATCAGGTGCGCCTCGACTGGCCGCCCGCCGCCGCGCCCGCGGTGATCGCCGCGGCCGAGGGGCCGAAAACCCTGCGGCTGGCCGGCGAGCTGGCCGACGGCACGCTGCTGCCCGCCGGGTGGTCGCCGCGCCGGGTGCGTGCGGCCTCGCAGCTGATCGGCGAGGGGGTGGATGCCGCCGGCCGCACCGCGCCGCACGAGACGATCGTGTTCGTGGTCACGGCATTCGGCGAGCGTGCCGCGGCCCTCGCCCGCGCCGAGGCCGAGGTGTCGCGGTGGGTCGCGCCCGAGGAAGGACTCGTGCTCGCCGGAACGGCCGCACGCATCGCCGATGACGTGCAGGCGTTCTTCGATGCGGGGGCGAGCGCCGTGATGCTCCAGCCCACCGACGACGAGCCGGGGCTCGAGGGGTTCATGGCGCAGGTCGGCGAGGTCGTGCGGCTGCGAGCCGCCGCGTAGGCCCCGCCTCAGCGCCGCCGGCGCCGCGGCGTCGTTGGCGGCATCGTTTTCGGCGCCGCCGCCGGGGCCGTGCCCCGCGCGAGCGTGGCCGTCGTCGCGTCCGGCACCCCGGGAATCTGCGCGACCTTGAGCTCGCGCCCGGTCGTGCGGCGGATGATCCACTCGGCCACGAACGAGACGATGACCACGCCGAGCAGCGTCACCCACGTGCCCACCTGCCCCTGCGCGATCGTGTAGCCCAGCAGCAGGGCGAACAGGCCGATGTTCAGCACGATCGCCAGCACGAGCAGCGTCGCCTTGGCGCCGGTCTGCGCGCGCACGCGCAGGTGGCCGACACTGACGCTCGCGTAGATGAGCAGGAACGCGAGGCTCGCCATCTGGCCCACCGCGGCAAGGGGGAACACGGCGATGAAGAGCATGGTGATACCGGCGACGACGAACAGCCCCACCTTGCCCCCGTGCCAGACCCCGCGCGTGAAGTCCTCCGGGATCTCCCCCTTGGTCGCCATCATGAACGAGAGGTTCGCGTCGCCGTACATGGTGGCATTCACGGCGGATGCCGTCGCCAGCAGCGCCGCAATGGCAAGGATGATGAATCCCCACTCCCCCATCGCGGCGCGGGCTGCTTCGGCCAGCACGTGCCCCTGGTTCTCGGTCATCTCGGCCTTCGACATCAGCATCACCACGAACGCGCTGATCAGGACGTAGACGGCGATCACGATCACCAGGGCCGTGTACATCGCCCGGGGGAGCTGCTTTTTGGGGTTTGCCATGTCGCCGGCCGAGTTGGTCACCACGCCGAATCCCTCGTAGGCGACGTAGAGCAGACCGGCCGCGAAGAACATGCCGAGGATGTCGGCGCCCGCCCCGCCGGGCGCGTCGGCTGACGTGGCGAACACGCCGGGGTCGATGTGCGAGGCCGCGAACACGACGAACACGGCGAGGATCACGAGCTCGATCGCGATGACGACCATCTCGGATTTGCTCACGAGCTTCGAGCCGATGAGGTTGATCAGCAGCACGAGCACGACGAGCCCGACACCGAACGCCTTGCCCGTCCAGGACGGAGCGCCCGGGATCAGGCTCGCGGCGTAGCCGCCGAAGCCCACGCCGTACAGGGCCATGGCGATGATCCAGCCGAGAAACTGGAAGACGTTCAGGCCCCCGGCGAGCATCGTGTTGCCGAAGCCGCGCACGAGGAACTCCCCCGCACCGCCACGGCTCGGGAACGCGGCGCCGAGCTTGGCGTAGGAGTATACGGAGAACGCCGAGACGAGCCCCCCGATGATGAACGACACCGGCACCCACGGGCCGGCGATCGAGCCGGCGAGGCCGAGCAGCGTGTAGATCGCGGCGCCCATCATGCCGCCCACGCCGATCGCGATGGCGCCGATCGTGCTGACCGTGCCGCGGCGAGCCCCCTGTGTCGGCGGGGGCGTGGGGCGTGCGGAGGCAGGCGTGGCGGGCATGGGCACATGCTAGCGACCGCGTGAACCACGCCGCCGCTCGCGCACCGCGCATCCCTGGCACAGAACCGCGCCCCAACGCGTCGCACCGGTGGTGGCTGGATGCCACGATAGAGCCATGTCACGGATGCTCAAGGCGCTGCTCATCTTCGGAGCGATCGGGATCGGGGCGAGTGGGTGCGCCGCCTCCGGTGCGGCCAGCTACGCCGACCTCCAGGGGGCGCAGACGCAGGAGCTCCCCCAGCTGAACGAGTCGGCGTACGACCAACTCGACCCCGACCTCGCCCGATTCGTCGGCGAGCACGGTGGCACCACCCTCTGGCTTGCGCCCGGTCGCGAGAGCGGCGCCGTGTGCCTCGTGATGGCGGATGCCGCGGGTGCGACGGCGACGGCGTGCGACACCGGAAGCATCGACACCACCGGCAGCGACTTCGGCGACTTCGTCGTCATCCCGGATGGCGGCGACGTGCCTACGGATGCCGTTGCCGTCTCGAAGAACGTCTTCGCGATCGGCTGATCCGGCACGGATGCGTGCACGAACGCGAAAGGCCCCGATCAGATCTCTCTGTTCGGGGCCTTCTCAACTGTGCGCGAGGGGGGACTTGAACTGCACTCGGCCCCCTCGCGCCGCGAAACCGTGTAAGGCGTTCTGCCGCATAAAATCAACGATCTGCGGCATGTGACCTGTGGATAACTCCGCCACGATACCCCGACCTACAGGTTGCTTAGCACTTTCGTTAGCACTTCTTGCAGGAACTTGCGGGTTCGCGTGACACAGAACACCGAAGCTTGCTGCAGTCCGGTGCTCCGTGGCGATCAAGGGGTCAGGAGCAGGTGACCTTCGTGACGCCGCTGATGTTCGAGGTTCCAGTTCCCGCGTTCAGCGTGGCCTTCACGGTGTTCCCGTTGTACGCTCTCACCTTGCCGGAGGCGCGGTCGTTCATGATCGAGCGCGGGGCACCGCCGAGTTTGCTGAACGACGTGTGCGTTGCCGGGCACGCCGAGAACGTGAGCTTGTTACCGTCGTAGAGCGCTCTGCTGTAGACGCAGTACTTCCCGCTGGCGCAGTCCTCCTTCGATGCCGCCGCCGTCACGCCAACCGACTTCATCGTATTGGCGTTCACGCTGAGGTTGTTGTCAGGGTCGAGGGTGAGGACGACGTCGCCGTCGTCCCGGCTCACCTCGTTCCAGCCAGTTTGCTCGCCGCCGAACTCGTCGATCACCTCGTAGACGCGTTCCTGCATGGGTGTGGTTTCCTGCTCGGTCGCGGATGCGACGGCTGGGGTGAAGAGCGCGATCAGGGCGAGGGCGGTGGCGGCGAGGGCAGCACGAGTATGACGCATGGATCAGGTATCCGGACGCATGGATCAGGTATCCGTTCGATAGATGGTGGTCAGGGGGAGGAACAGTCGAAGAAGGCGGTCAGCGTTCCCAGGCGGTGTAGTCGACGACCGCTGGGGCGTGGAGGTCCGTCCTGCTGGTCCCGGTGTAGAGCGTCTCGGCAGCAAGGATCTGCCCGGTGCGCGGCGAGATGATCAGCCGGTCCTCGTACTCGCCGGGGGCACGGTCGGTTGCGCTGAACACGATCCCCGTCCGGCCCAGCCGGTCGGTTGTCGATCCGGAGACCTGGATGTTGCTCACGCCGCTCAAGTATCCGATGAGCGCCGCTTCCTGTTCGGGCGTGAGCAGGTAGTTGGAGACGATGGTGCTGATCTCCTGCAGCGTCTGCCCCGCGCTCAACTCCTCATCGCCCGCGAAGGCGGCCAGGTATGCGCCGACCTCGTCGACGTCGGTGGGTGGACCGTCCTCGATCAGAGCGTCCCAATCGCCTGGCGGTAAGGTCTCGTCGACGAGGACCGTGCCGGGTGCGGGCAGGGTGTCGTCGTTCTGCCCGGGGAAGGGCTCCGCGGCGATGAGCCGATAATGCACGCTCCCGTCGGCCCGGAAGGCGGTCTCGCTCCACTGCGGTTCGACGACGGTGGACTCGGTCGTCCCGTCCTCAGCGAACGTCGTGTTCAGCGCCCAGGTCTGTGTACGGATCGTGTTGCCGGGCTCTTGGCCGGTGCGACGCATGGTCTCCATCTCCTTCAACAGCTCCGGAGCCGCCGCGGAAACCGGGGTCAGGTCCAGCAGGGGTGGGGTCGCGGCGACAGCCGGCACGGGGCGCAGAATACTCGTCAACGCGATGACAGCGACGAGGAGCACGACGACGAACGCTCCACCGGTCGCTAATTGCACAGGACGCCAAGCACGCCGCTTCACAGGCTCCCGAGTGCCGCGACGACGCGAACGAGCAAGTGCGGTCTCCTTAGCTTCGTACTCCGCGAGCTCGCGCAGGCCTCGCTCGGAGAGTGGGTCACCGCGCTTCACGGTTCCGGGGTCGGCTGCGCGCAGCAGCTTGCTCAACAGGTCATTCATGAGTGGGCACCTCCTCGACAGCCGGGTCCTGCAGTTCGCTCAATGCCGCACGAAGCATGCGCCTGGCACGCATCAGCCGGGCACGGACGGCAGCACTGTTCATATTGAGCACGGCGGCAATCTCCCGAGCCGTCAGGCGCTCCCAGTAGGTCATCTTCAGCACCTCGCGGTGTATCTGCGGCAGCCGCTCGACCGCATCACGCACCTCCGCGTACAAGTCATCGGAAACAGGCATACGCAGCGCGAAGTCCTCGTTGAGCTGACATTGCAGTTCAGCGCGCCGTCCTCGGCGCCGGTACTCGTCGCCGATCAGGTTCCGCACGACGCCATACAGCCAGGGCACGCTCAACGCCTCCCCGTCTTCGTATCGCTGCCAGGCAAGGCGGAAAGCCTCACTCGCGACTTCTTCCGCGTCCGCCTTCGAGTCCAGGCGACGCTCAGCAACACCGACAACCAGGGAGTAGTTCGCCCGGAAGAACGTCGAGAACCTTCTCACGCCACCTCCCTCCCTTCACCACGACAACAGACTGTCTTCTATCTTCTCTGTTGCTCGCGGACGACGAAGTGTGACAACGAGAGGATGCGCGAGCCGAGGCGGTACCCCTCCATCCGATCAATTGATCACCGCCACGGCTCGCGACATCCCGCTCACTCGGGCAATTCAGGCAGCCTCTGTGAGCCTCTGACGCTCGCACCCAGTCCAATGACGAAGCAGAGCAAGCCCACTACGCCCACGAAAGCCGCAGGAACGATGTTGCCCCGACGCATCTCGATGTCCGATGCGTAGCCCTCGGCGATTGCCCATGCTGCTCCAGCAAGGACAATGACTACCCCCGCAAGAACTAGCAGAAGGGACCAGCGTCTAGTGCGACGCGTATCCTCAGTTGGTTCAGATGGCCTCTGTGCGCCTCTGATGCTCGCGACTACGCCAATCAGCACGCCGACAAAGCCCACTGCGCCTATAACAAATACGGGAATACCGCGGCCAGGCCGCATCTCAGCGTCCGATGCGTATCCCTCGAAGATTGCCCATGCGGCTGCAGCAAGAATCACTGCTGCGCCAGCAAGCGCGAGCAGTAGCGGCCAAAGCCTCCGAGCGCGTCGCGTACTCATCATGGGTTGCATCCCGCAAGAACGGTGGTCAAGTCCCGTGGAGTGGATGCTCCTATTGCTGTCAAGCGGTCTGTGGCGGGCTGATCGCGTCGAGAGCGATGGTGGCGCGGCGTTCGAGTTCTGGATCGGCGCGGGTGCCGATCTCGAGGCGGCGGAGGCGCTGGTAGGGGACGCCGAGGCTGGCGGCGAGGACGCTGATCGGGATACCGATCGCTTGTCGATGTGCTCGCAGCTCGCGTCCGGCCGGGTTGTCGGCGGCGGGGTTGAGTAGCGCGGCGTAGACCTCGTTCGCGACGTGGCGCTTGAGGCATCGCATGATGTCGCGGTCGGTGAGTTGCTCCGCGCGGCGCCGTTCGAAGTAGGCCATTGTGCGGGGCTCACGGTGCCGTATGCGCAGCAGCACGATCCGGTGAAGGGCGGCGTTCGCGTGCCGATTCCCGCCGCGGGAGAGCCGGTGCCGGGTGCGTTGCCCGGAGGAGGCGGGGATCGGAGCGACGCCTGCGAGAGCGGCGAAGCTCGCCCGGGAGCCCAGCCGATCGGGGTTGTCGCCGGCTGCGACCAGCAGCGTCGCCGCGGTGACCGGGCCGACGCCGCTCAGCGACAGCAGCGTGGGGTTGACCTGCCGGACGAGCAGGTCCAGCTGTTGTTCGATGAGGTCGATCTCGGCTTGCATCGTGAGCTGGCGGACGGCGAACCGCCGCAGCGTCTGCCGGGCGACGACCGCGGGATCGGCGGACGCCTCGCTGCCGGGTCGGGTCCGTGCGAGCGTGTTCACCAGTCGCTGCCCGCTGAGGGCGCGGAACGCTTGGCGCACCAGTTCGGGCGCGGTGATAAGCAGCGCGTGGATCTGGTTCATCACCTGCGCCCTGGCTTTGGCCGCGGAGCGGCGCTCGGCGAGGAGGATGCGCATCGACTCGACCGCACCGTCACCGGACTTCGGGATCGCGGTGTCCGTTCCGGCGAGGACAGCGACGGCTGCCTGGTGGGCGTCGAGAGGGGCGGACTTGCCCCGACGACGCCGAGCCTGCCGATCCTGACGGGCGACCTCGACGACGGTCAGCCCCGCAGCGTTGAGCGCACGGGAGAGCCCGGCACCATAGGACCCCGTGCCCTCCACTCCGACGCGGGTGACATCGCCGTGCTCGTGAAGGAACCTGATGACCTGCGCGTAGCCGCGACCGTCTGCGCGGAACTCACGGTCCGCGACGGGTCTGCCGACGAGATCGAGGATCGCGACGTGATGCGTGTTCTTGTGCGTGTCGACCCCAGCAACCAGCTCAGCCGCTGGCGACAACAGGTTGGTGAGCGGCGGGTCGAGTGTCATGCTCGTCATTGACGGGATTCCCTTCCAACGGTGATGAACGTCACCGCGGGTCGGGTGAGTGCAGACAGCACAAAGGTGAGACGACTTCCCGGTCAGGCTCCTATCAAGTCATGTGCCCGCCCGGCCCGCAGCGACCCCGGCGTCGACGGACAGATCCACAAAAAGACAGCCGCGAACGGCGTCCGTGTAATTTCGGGTCACGCCGG
>JAGQTK010000057.1 GCA_020439065.1 Microthrixaceae bacterium | reverse complement strand
CCAGCTCTCCTCTTCATCGGTGAGGGGCGTCGGGCTGCCGCCGGAGAAGGCGCGGATGCCAAGGGCGGCAGCATCCGGTCCGCGCACGATCGTCGCGATGCGGTCGTGATCAGCGACGAGCGCGAGCGACGTCTCGATCGCCTCATCGGTGCCGATGCAGTCGATGGCGACGGTGACACCGCCGGGTGCGGGCTCGCGCACGCGCTCGGTGAGTCCGGGGCCGTACGCGACGGGCGTCGCGCCGAGGGCCTGCAGCTGTTCGAAGCGCGCGGGGCTGGCGGTGGCGATCACTGTGGCGCCCCACAGCACCGCATACTGCACGATCGCCTGGCCGACGGCGCCCGACCCGGCATGCACAAGCAGCGTGTCGCCCTTGCGCACGTGCAGTGAGCGTAGCACTTGGTAGGCGGTACCGACGGGGATGCCGATTCCGGCGCCCTCGGCGGTGGTCACGCCGTCGGTGAGCCGGGCGATGTGGCTCACCGGCACCGCGATCGCAGTGGCGTATGTGCCAAGGGTCGTGCGGATCGCGACGCGATCGCCGACCGAGAAGCCGGTCACGCCTTCGCCGAGCGCGGTGATGGTGCCAGCCCCGTCGAAGCCCACCCGGCGCGGCGCGGTGATCGGCGGCCCAGGGCGCAACCCGCGGCGCAGTTTGGCATCCAGCGGGTTCACGCCCACTGCTTCGATGCGCACGACCACCTGGCCGTCGCCAGCCACGGGGTCGGGGATCTCTGCCAGGTGCAGAACGTCAGGTGAGCCGATTTCTGAGTAGACGATCGCGCGAGCCATGTCGTCAGGCTACCCGCGCTTCGCGATCACCGGGCCGTGAGAGCCTTCTGAATACGCTGCGGTGAGACGGGCTGGGCAGTGCCCAGGCGCTGAGCGAACACGCTGATCCGGTATTCCTCGAGCAGCCACCGGGCCTCGACGAGGTGCACCGGCGCGCTCGCTGCGAGGGGAATCGTGCCCCCGGCATCCTCGAAGGCCTTCGCCGCCCGCTCGTACTCGGTCATCCGCGCGCGATCCTTGCCCGGCTCGTTGGCAAGGGTCTGCAACCGCTCGAGCATGCCGTCGAGGTAGCGCGGCAGGTGGGCGAGGCGGTCGGTTCCGGTGGCAGAGACGAAGCCAGGCCGGATCAGGCCTGATAGCTGCGTACGGATGTCATTCAGCGGCCCGAGCAGGGCGAGGGAGTTCTGCGCCTTGATCGCGCGCTCCACGTCGCGCGTCTTGGTGAGGATGCGCGCCACCAGCGAAACAGTGGCGAAGAGCCGGTCCACCAGTGCGGCGTTCACCGCGTCGCGCAGCGCGGTGAAGGCGGCCTCGGTGCGGACGATGCCCGTGCCACCGGTGTGCTGGTCGATGAGTTCGCGCACGACGGCCGCACGAGTGTCTTCCAGCAGGGCAGCCACGTTCGGATAGGGGGATGCCGCCAGCGCCAGCTTCTCGGGCGCGGTCAGATGCTCCTGCACGTAGGAGACGGGGGAGGGCACGTTCAGCAGCACCAGCCGAAGAATGCCCGCACGCGTCGCCGTGACCGCGGCATCCGCCGTGGCCTCCACCCGCACCGTCACGGTCTTGCCCTGATCGACCACCGCCGGGTACCCGCGCACGATGCCGCCGGCCACCTTGGTGTCGAGCACCTCAGGCAGGTCGCCGAACGTCCAGGAGGTGAGGCCGGACTGCTCCGCGAACGCCGAGACGCCAGGGCCGGCGCCCGCGCTCGCCGCGGCGATGTCGGCGGCGCGCGTGCGGCCCTTCTCGGGTCGGGAGATCGACCGCGCCACGCTGGCGCGGGCACGATCCGACAGTGACGCCTGCAATTCGCTGAGGTCGCGCGCCGAGCCGGCCACGCGGCCGCGCTCGTCGACGGCGCGGAAATTCATGCGCAGGTGCCCTGGTACCCGTTCATCGTCGAAATCGGCAGCCGAGACCGGCTGGTTGGCGAGCGGCTGGATGCGGCGCGCCAGCGCTTCTTTCAATGACTGCGGTGGGAGACCCGCATGGTGTTCGGGGCCGGCGGCCGCGAGCTCGTCGCCGAACTTCTCGGCCCAATCGGCGGCCGGCACGACATGGCGGCGGATCGCCTTCGGCAGGGCGCGGATGAGGGCGGCGATGAGCTCGGTGCGGCTCCCGGGCACCTGCCAGTCGAAGCCGTCGGGTCGAAGGCTCGCCAGCAGGGGGAGCGGCACGATCGCGGTGACGCCGTCGTCGCTCGCCCCGGGCTCGAAGCGATAGCGCAGCGAGAGCCGCTGGTCGCCCTGCTGCCAGTGCGAGGGATACCGCGCCTCGTCCTGTTCCTCGGCGGCCTGCGCCTCCTCGGGCAGCAGGTCGGCCTCGCGCATCGTCAGCAGCTCGGGGCTGTGCACTCGCGCGTCGCGCCACCAGCGCTCGAACGCGCGCACGCTCGCGACATCCGCGGGGATGCGGGCGTCGTAGAACTCGACCACGGCCTCGTCGTCGACCAGGATGTCGCGGCGGCGCGTGCGCTCCTCGACCTCCTCGAGCCTGCGGCGCAGGCTCCGGTTGTCGCGGTCGAAGGCGGTGAGGCGCTTGTCGAGCCGGCTGGCGTCCCATTCGCCCTCGACGAGGGCGTGCCGGATGAACAGCTCGCGCGCGCCCTCCGGGTCGATCCGCGAGAACTGGATGCGGCGGCGCGGGATGATCTCGACCCCGTAGACCGTGACCTTCTCGTACGCGACCGCCGCGCCCTGCGGCTTCTCCCAGTGCGGCTCGCTCACGCTGCGCTTGGCCAGGTCGCCGGCGAGCGGCTCGGCCCACGCCGGATCGATCTGCGCGACCGTGCGCGCGAACAGGCGGGAGGTCTCGACCAGCTCCGCCGCCATCACCGCGTTCGGCTGTTTCTTGGCCAGGCCCGATCCGGGGAAGATGGCAAAGCGCACGTGCCGGGCGCCGATGTAGTCGCCCTTGGGCCGGGGCCCCGGGCCCTGCCCCGGCGCCCGCTTTGCGGGGGCGCGACCGGCGGCCGCGGCATCCTTCACGCCGATGTGTGAGAGCAGGCCGGCAAGCAGCGAGCGGTGGATGCCGTCGGGGTTGACGGCAGGCTCGCCGATGGTGACGCCGACCGCACCCGAGAGCTGGCGCAGCTGCCGGTACACGTCTTGCCACTCGCGCACCCGCAGGTAGTTGAGGTGTTCGGCGCGGCACATGCGCCGGAACGCGCTCGAGCCGAGAGCGCCCTGCTGCTCCTGCAGGTAGTTCCACAGGTTGAGCAGGCTGAGAAAGTCGCTGCTCGGGTCGGTGAACCGTGCGTGCAGCTGATCGGCGCGCTCGCGGTGTTCGAGCGGGCGCTCCCGCACATCCTGCACCGTGAGCCCGGCGACGATCGCGAGCACCTCTCGCCCCGTGTTCTGCTTGGCCGATTCGATGACCATGCGCGCGAAGCGCGGGTCGATCGGCAGGCGCGAGAGGTCGCGGCCGATCTTGGTGAGCTCGGGCGTGGCGGCGCTGCGCGGTTCGCCTGCGCGGGGGCGGCGCATCCTGATCGCCCCGAGTTCGGTGAGCAGCTCGATGCCGTCTTTGATGCCGCGCGAGTCGGGCGGCTGGATGAACGGAAACTCGGCCAGGTCGCCGAAGCCGAGCGAGAGCATCTGCAGGATGACGCTGGCGAGGCTCGTGCGCAGGATCTCGGGCTCGGTGAACTCGGGGCGCCGCTCGAAGTCTTCTTCGCTGTAGAGACGGATCGCGATGCCGTCGCTCGTGCGGCCCGCGCGCCCGGAGCGCTGCTGCGCCGATGCCTGCGAGATCGCTTCGATGGGCAGGCGCTGCACCTTGGAGCGCACGCTGTAGCGCGAGATGCGGGCCGTGCCGGCGTCGATGACGTAGCGGATTCCGGGCACCGTCAGGCTGGTCTCGGCGACGTTGGTGGCGAGCACCACGCGGCGCTTCACGCCCGCGATTCTTGAGGGTTCGAAGACCCGGTGCTGATCGGCAGCCGAGAGGCGGCCGTACAGGGGGAGGACCTCGGTGGGAGAGACCGCGTTGGCGTATGCACCGCGCACGGCCTCGGCGGCGTCTTTGATCTCGGCCTCGCCCGACAAGAACACGAGCACGTCACCCGGGGCCTCGCGGTCGAGCTCGGCGAGGCCCGCCACGATGCCCTCGAGGTAGTCCTTATCGTCGGCGCCGTCGTCGTCTTCATCGTCGGCATCCGGGTCGCGCTCGGCCACCAGTGGTCGGTAGCGCACGTCGACGGGGAACGTGCGGCCCGAGACCTCGATGATCGGGGCGGGCTCGCCGGATGCGTCGGCGAAGAATTTGGCGAAGCTCTCGGGGTCGATCGTGGCCGAGGTGATGATCACGCGCAGCTCGGGCCGCTCCGGCAGGATGCGCTTCAGGTACCCGAGCAAGAAGTCGATGTTGAGGCTGCGTTCGTGCGCCTCATCGATGATGATCGTGTCGTAGCGGCGCAGGTGTCGATCGCGGTGAATCTCGTTCAGCAAAATGCCGTCGGTCATCAGCGCGATACGGGTGTCTTTCCCGATCTTGTCGGTGAAGCGCACGCGGTAGCCGACGAGGCCGCCGATCTGCTGACCAAGCTCCTCGGCGACGCGCTCGGCGATCGTGCGGGCCGCGAGCCGGCGCGGCTGCGTGTGCGCGATCGCGGTGCGGCCGAGCTCGAGGCACATCTTCGGCAGCTGGGTGGTCTTGCCCGAACCGGTCGCGCCGGCGACGATCACGACCTGGTGGTCGCGGATCGCACGCATGATGTCGTCGCGCCGCTGGCTGACGGGCAGCGACTCGGGATACACGATGACGGGAAGGGGCACAGACATAGCCCTCCATCGTATGCCGTGGGTGCGGTGCGAGGAGGCGGTGACGTCCGCGTCATGCGCTAGATACTCGGCGTATCTTCTGCCGGGATGGGGGCGGCGCGCCGGAGCGCCGCCCCGCTTCGCTCCGGCGCCCTCCACTCCATTTCACTCTACGAACACGACGAGGTGCCACATGAGTTCTGTTTCTCCCCCCACGCTGCCCACGGGCATCCTGATCGAAGCCGAGTCGTTTGCCGACTTTGGTGGCTGGATCATGGATTCGCAGTTCGAGAGCGAGATGGGCTCGCCCTACCTGCTCGCGCACGGCAACGGCACGCCCGTGGCGGACGCCACGACCACCGTCACTGTTGCCGAGGCCGGGCACTACACCGTCTGGGTGCGCGCCAAAGACTGGGTGCCCGCCCACCACCCGGGGCAGTTCACCCTCGCGGTGGGCGGCACCGTGCTCGACACCGTGTTCGGCACCAACGGCCAGGACTGGTCGTGGCAGGCAGCAGGCACGATCGACCTGCCCGCGGGCGAGACCACGCTCGTGCTGCACGACCTCACCGGGTTTGCCGGCCGGTGCGACGCGATCTTCTTCGGCCGCGACGAAACCTCGCCGCCGGAGCCCGGCGACGAGGGTGCGCGCGCGTGGCGCAAGGCGCTCCTGGGCATTCCCGAGGTGCCGGTCGACGCCGGCAGCTTCGACGTGGTCGTCGTCGGCGGCGGCGTGACCGGTGCGGCCGCGGCGCTCGCCGCAGCCCGACTGGGCGACCGCGTGGCGCTGATTCAGGACCGCCCGGTGCTCGGCGGCAACGCGAGCCTCGAGATCGGGCTCAGCCCGCGAGGCCTGACCGGGCCGCTGATCAACGAGCTCGCCGAGCGCGACGAGACGGGTGACCTGCGCGCGCTCGCACTGCTGCGTGCCGAGCCGACCGCCACCGTGTTCATGGAGCACCGCGTCTTCGATGCGGTGACGGAGAACAGCAAGATTCTCTCGGTGGATGCCCGTGACTCGAGCACCGGCCGCGAGATCCGCCTGAGCGCGCCCGTGTTCATCGACTGCAGCGGCACGGCGGCACTCGGCCTGCTCTCGGGCGCCGAGACCATGTTCGGGCAGGAAGCGCGCTCCGAGTACGGCGAGCCGCTGGCACCCGAAGCGCGCAACACCATGCACCACGGCAACACGGTGTTCTTCCGCACGCGGATGGCGGAGCATCCCGTCTCGTTCCCCGATGTGCCGTGGGCGACCGAGGTGTCGAAGGACTTCTCTGACCTCAGCGGGCAGCTGATGACGCCGGGCTTCGAGAACGGCCCCGGCCCCGTGGTCGTGCACCCCGGCTTCATCGAAGACCCGAACATGAACCCGCGGATGAAGTTTCCGGGTACCCACTTCTGGGAGTACGGCCAGTGGCTCGACCCCTACACGAACGGCGAGCTGGTGCGCGATTACCTGTGGCGCGCGCTGTACGGCACGTTCTCGAACGTCAAGACCCTGGAACCCGAGAAGTGGGCGAACCTGGAGTTTGACTGGGTGGCGTTCGTGCCGGGCCAGGGCGAGTACAAGCGCTACCGCGGCGACTACGTGCTGAACGAAAACGATGTGCGCGGGCACGCCGAGTTCGACGACACGGTGGTGCAGAATTTCGGTGCGTTCTGCATGCACTTCCCCGGTGACGAAACCGACAAGTACGACTTCCGCCTCAAGGACTGGATCTGGGACGTTCGCGATGACCTGCCCTACAACATCCCGTTCCGCACGCTCTACTCGGTGAACATCTCGAACCTGCTGGTGGCGGGCAAGCACACGAGCGTCACGCGCATCGCGGGTTCGAACACGAAGCTGATGGGCAACGGCGGGCAGCACGCGATCGCCACGGCCGCCGCCGCGCACCTGTGCAACAAGTACGACACGACGCCCCGGGGCCTGCTCGAGTCGCACCTTGCCGAGTTGCAGGAGCTGGCCGCGAGCTTCAGCCGGGTCGCCGCCGACGCCTAGGCGACGACGGTTTCGCACGCCGCTGGGGCGGGTGCCTGCGACAGGCGCCCGCCCCATCGGCGTCCGGCGAGCCTGCGCATCCGGTGCGCCGCGACGTAGGCTGAGCGCATGACTGTGCCCACGATTGCCCTCAATTCCGGATACGACATCCCCCAGCTCGGCTACGGGGTCTTCAAGGTGGATGCGGCCGAGACCGAGCGCCGCGTGCTGGAGGCCTTCGAGGCCGGCTACCGCCACATCGATACCGCCGCGATCTACGGCAATGAGGAGGGCGTCGGCCGCGCCATCGCCGCCAGCGGGCTCCCGCGTGACGAGCTGTTCATCACCACCAAGCTGTGGAACGACCGGCAGGCAGGCGACGAGCCGAAGAAGGCCATCGACGAGAGCCTGGGCAAGCTCGGCGTGGACTTCGTCGATCTCTACCTCGTGCACTGGCCCACCCCGCAGCGCGGCACGTTCGTGCACGCGTGGCAGCAGCTCGTCTCGTTCCGCGAGCAGGGCCTGGCCCGGAGCATCGGCGTCTCGAACTTCCTGATCCCGCACCTTGAGGCCATCGGTCGTGCGTCGGACGTGGTGCCCGCGGTCAACCAGATCGAGCTGCACCCCGCGTATCAGCAGCGCGAGCTCACCGACTGGTGCCTCGAGCGCGGCATCACGATCGAGGCCTGGGGGCCGCTGGGCCAGGGCAAGTACCCGCTGCTGGAAGAGCCGGTGATCGTCGCCGCGGCCGCGGCCCATGGCAAGACCGCCGCGCAGCTCGTGTTGCGCTGGCACATCCAGCAGGGACGGATCGTGTTCCCGAAATCGACGAACCCGGCCCGGATCCGCGAGAACATCGACATCTTCGACTTCGAGCTCACGGCCGAGGAGATGGCCGAGATCTCGGCGCTGGAGCTCCCCGACGGCGCGGGCCGCGTGAGCTCGCACCCGCTCGAGGTCAACTAGCGCGGGGCGTCAACGCCCGGCGGGTCACACCCAGCTGGGCAGCCAATTGTGCATGATCCAGAACTGGTACGAGATCTCCATCCCCGTCCAGACGGGGTAGAAGAATGCTGAGACCAGCGTCGCGGCGATGAGGAACGCGATGATCGCCGCGGCGCCGTTCGCGCGCCGCCCGGGCGGGCCGTCGCGCGGGCCGAGCACATCGCGGGCGACGAGCGCGAGCGCGAGTGCGACGAACGGGATCATCACGACCGTGTAGAACTGGAAGATCGTGCGCTCGCCGTACTGCAGCCACGGCAGGTAGGTGACGGCGAGCCCGGTCAACACGAACGCGATGCGCCAATCGCGGGTGCGCACGAAGCGGAAGAGCAGGAACAGCGCCGCCGCCGTCCCGGCCCACCAGATCAGCGGATTCGAGACGCTCGTGATCGCCTGCACGCAACCGCCGGCGAGGGCGCAGCCCGCATCGCCCTCCTCGGTCTTGTCCCAGTACATGAACGTGGGCCGGCCAAGCAGCGGCCAGGTCCACGCGGGCGCGGCGTAGCTGTGCTCCGAGGTGAGCCCCACGTGGAAGGTGTACATCGACGCGTGGTATTGCCACAGGCTTTGCAGGGGGAGGGGCACCCACGAGAAGAAGCCGGTCGCCGGCGACGCGGCCGCCGCACCGCGGTCGTAGCCGCCGTCGGTCACGAACCAGCCGGTCCACGAGGCGAGGTAGGTCAGGAGCGCGATCGGGACGAGCTGGAGGAACGCGACGGGGCCCTGCCGTAGCATCCCATCGGTGACCCAGCCGTCGATGCCCGCCCGGCGGCGCGCGAGCATGTCGGTCACCACGAGGTAGATCCCGACGCCGGCAAGCGCGTACGCCCCCGACCACTTCACGGCGGTCGCCGCGCCGAGGGCTGTGCCGGCGGCCAGCACCCACGGCCTCGACCACACGACGGGCCCCCACGCGGGTGGCTCATCAGGGCGGGCCGCGCGCCGCTCCGCCACGGCGAGGGCGATGCGCGCGTGCATGCGCTCGCGGTCGGAGAGCAGGAACAGGAACGCGAGCAGGATGAAGAACATCAGCGACGTGTCGAGCAGCGCGACGCGGCTCATCACGATCGCGACGCCATCGATCGCCATCAGGAAGCCGGCGACGACGCCCAGCATCGTCGAGCCCGTCAGCTTGCGGCCGATGACCGTGACCAGCAGCACCGCGGCCGTGCCCACCAGCGCGGTCGTTATGCGCCACGCCCAGGCATCGCCGGCGCCGAAGGCGAGCATCCCGAGCGCGATGATCCACTTGCCGAGCGGCGGATGCACGACGTACGCGGCCTGCGGCAGGAACACGTTCGTCTCGCCCGCCTCGAAGCGGGCGTTGGCATCCTCCGGCCACTTCGCCTCGAAGCCGAGGTGAAAGAGCGAAAACGCGTCCTTCACGTAGTAGGTCTCGTCGAACACGAGGGCGTGCGGGTGGCCGAGGTTCCAGATCCGCAGCACGAGCGCGAGCGCCGTCACGAGCGCGGGGCCCGCCCACCACCACAGCCGCACGCGTGCCGGGGTGCGCAGCATCCGCCCCCACCAGCGATCGAGCGGGGCCTGCGCGCGCACGTGCGCGCCCGGCACGAGGGTCGCAGGCTCACTCACGCGTCAAGCCTAGGGTGCGAGACTGGGACGGTGATCATTCTCGCCGCGACCCCCATCGGCAATCTCGGGGATGCCTCGCCCCGCCTCGTCGCCGCGCTCGAGGCCGCGACGGTCATCGCCTCCGAAGACACCCGCACCACGCAGCGCCTGCTGCAGGCCCTCGGGATCGAGAACCGACCGCGCCTGCTCGCGTTGCACGACCACAACGAGAAGGAGCGCGCCGACTCGGTGGTCGAGCTCGCCGCCGAGGGCGATGTGCTCGTGCTCAGCGACGCGGGCATGCCCACCGTCTCCGACCCCGGCTTCGCGCTCGTCGCCGCCGCGGCAACCGCGGGGGTCACGGTGACGGCGATTCCCGGGCCGAGCGCGGTGATCACGGCGCTCGCCGTCTCGGGCCTGCCGACCGACCGCTTCACGTTCGAGGGCTTCCTCCCGCGCAAGGGCGGCGACCGCCGGGGCGCGCTCGCCGCCGTCGCGAGCGAGCCACGCACGATGGTGTTCTTCGAGTCGCCCTCGCGCCTGGCCGAGACACTGCGCGACATGGGCGTCGCGTTCGGCGCCGGGCGCCGCGCCGCGGCGTGCCGGGAGCTGACGAAGATGTACGAGGAAGTGCGGCGCGGCACGCTCGACGAGCTGGCCGCCTGGGCGGCCGAGGGCGTGCGCGGCGAGATCTGCGTGGTCGTCGAGGGCGCGGCCCCGCTTCGGCTCTCGCTCGCCGACGGGGTCTCGCAGGTGCGCGAGCTCGTGGCATCCGGCGCACGCCTGAAGGCCGCGGCGGCGGAGGTGGCGAGCCAGACCGGGCTCTCGTCGCGCGAGCTGTATCAGGGAGCGCTCGCGGCACGCGGCGAGCGGGGCTGAGCGGCGGCGCGGCCGGCATTCGCCACCCCACCCCCTGTGCG
>JAGQTK010000056.1 GCA_020439065.1 Microthrixaceae bacterium | reverse complement strand
GATGCACGCGAAGCGCACGTTGTCCCAGAACGGCACGCGGGCGCGCGATGGTGCCGCGGGTGCCGCGGGTGCTCAGGGTGCCGCGGGCACGCTCCGGCGCGGTTCGGCGCCGGCAGCTGCGAGCCAGGGCGCGCGAGAGACGCCCGCCATGCGCGCGTGGCGCGAGGCCGAACAGGCGGCCGCCCGGCCCAAGACCCAGGCGCCGCCCCCGCTGCAGGCCAAGCCACCGGCGCACCGCCCGCGCACGGTGCGCGTGGCTCGCTGAGGATGTCGTACCCCTCGCCTAGGCTTGGGGCATGATCTCGTCGCTTCGTGGCCCCGCCGTGCACGTCGAGACCGGGACCGTGATCGTCGAGATCGGTGGTGTCGGGTTGTCGGTCTCCGTCCCGACCGCGCTCGCGCACGCCACCCGCGTCGGCGACGAGCTGCACCTGCACACCTCACTGATCGTGCGCGAAGACGCCCTGACGCTGTATGGATTCGCCTCGCGCGAAGAACTTGCCGCGTTCACGCTCCTGCTCGGCGTCTCGGGCGTCGGCCCCCGCTCCGCCATCGGGGTCCTCTCGGCGCTGACCGTCGACCAGCTTGCCGACGCGGTGGCGAATGAGGACGAGAAGCCCTTCCGCAAGGTCTCCGGCATCGGTCCGAAAACCGCCAAGCTCATCCTGGTCTCGCTCGCGGGCAAGCTCATCGCGTCGCCCACATCCGCGCCACGTGCCGTGGATGCTCCGCCCTCGACGAACGCGGCCGTCACGGCCGCGCTGATGGGGCTCGGCTGGCCGGAGCGCACGGCGAGCGAGGCGATCGCCAAGGCCTCGGCTGCGGCATCCGAAGCCGAGTTGGCGTCGGTGCCCACGCTGCTGCGCCTCTCACTCGCGGTGCTCGGGCCCGCCCGCGCGAGCGGAGCGCGCGCGTGAGCGACGACTTCGACGACGTCAGCGACCCGAATCCGCAGGGCGACACGGAGCTGGCGATCGAGGGGGCACTGCGCCCGCAATCGCTCTCTGAGTTCGTCGGACAGACGAAGGTGCGCGGGCAGATGCAACTGCTGCTCGAGGCCGCGCGGCTGCAGGAGCGCGCCCCCGATCACATCCTGCTCTCGGGGCCTCCGGGGCTCGGCAAGACCACGCTGGCGATGATCGTCGCGCATGAGAGCGGGCGCCCACTGCGCCTCTCGAGCGGGCCGGCCATCCAGCACGCCGGCGACCTTGCCGCGCTGCTGTCGAGCCTGACGCCGGGGGAGGTGCTCTTCATCGATGAGGTGCACCGCATGGCCCGCTCGGCGGAAGAGATGCTGTATCTGGCCATGGAGGATTTCCGCATCGACATCATGGTGGGCAAGGGGGCCGGGGCGACGAGCGTCGCCCTCGAGCTCGCGCCCTTCACGCTGGTCGGTGCGACTACCCGCTCCGGGCTCTTGCCGAACCCGCTGCGCGACCGTTTCGGGTTCACCGCGCACCTCGAGTTCTACGACCCGGGCGAGCTCGAACGCGTCGTCGAACGCTCGGCGATCATGCTCGGCGTAGACCTGCCGACCGAGGGACGCGCCGAGATCGCACGTCGATCGCGGGGCACGCCCCGCATCGCGAACCGGCTCTTGCGGCGGGTGCGCGACTACATGCTGGTGCACGACACCGGTGGCACGCCCGAGTCGGTGCACGCGGCCCTCGAGCTCTACGACGTCGACGCGATCGGCCTTGACCGCCTCGACCGTGCCGTGCTCGATGCGCTGATCCACCGGTTCCGCGGTGGTCCTGTCGGGCTGAACACGCTGGCGGTGACGGTCGGCGAAGAGCCGGAGACGATCGAGAGCGTGGTCGAGCCCTACCTCGTGCGTATCGGCTTCATGGGCCGAACGCCGCGCGGTCGCATCGCCACCGCGCTTGCCTACGATCACCTGGGAGTGCGCTCGGCAGAGCACGCGCCCCGTGTGCATGACCTATAATTTCCCATGGCTTATCTGGCCAAAGATTCCCCGGCGATCCGCTCGTCGGCCCGCGCGATTCGCGCACCTCTGAAAGGCATCACACCGCATGGATTTCTTCGCACAGTACGGTCTGCTGATCGTTCTCGCACTGCTTCTCGTCTTCATGTTCGTCAGCCAGCGTCGGCGCATGGCCAAGCACAAGGCTGAGCAGGAGACCATGCGTCGCAACACCGTCCCCGGTGCCGAGGTGCTGCTGCAGGGCGGGCTGTACGGCAACATCGTGGCGTACGACCCCGACAACCTCGACGAGCCCGCGCTGATCGAGCTCGCCCCCGGCGTGGTGGTTCGCACCCACAGCCAGGCGATTCTTCGCGTCGTCACGCCCATCGAAGGTGCCGACGCGCCGCGCCCGAGCGACGCGCCCGCAATCGAATCGATCGACCCGATCACCGACGCCACCGAGCGCGACAAGAAGTCCGACGACTGATTTGACCCGCTCCCGCCCAGGTGTGGCACGCCCGGGCAGCGTAGAAAGCTGACACTTCGTGGCGACTTCCACCCCCGTCAAACGCGCATGGCGCGCACTCCTGAGCCTGCTGATCATCACCGGGGCCCTCTTCGGCATCAATGCCATCGGTGTGGCGCTTGGCGTCAGCTCCTGGGCACCGGCGCTCGCCCTCGACCTGCAGGGCGGCACGCAGATCGTGCTCGAGGCCCAGAACCAGGACGGCGAGCAGATCTCGCAAGAGCAGCTGGACCAGGCGGCGACCATCATCCGCCAGCGCGTGGATGCCTCGGGTGTGGGTGAAACCGAGATCACGACCGAGGGCGGCCGCAACATCGTGGTGCAGATTCCCGGCGCCGCCGATGAAGACACCCGCAATCGCATCGAGGCGAGCGCCCAGCTGCAGCTGCGCCCCGTGCTGTTCCTTTCGGGGCAGACCTCGAACACCTTCGTCGGCGAAGACGGCAACATGACGCCGTACCCCTCGCCCGATCCGACGCTGCAGGCAACGCCGTCGACGCAGCCGAGCAACGCCAGCGACATCGCGTGGATCACCCCCGCGCTCGAGGCCCAGTACCTTGCATTCGACTGCGCCGACCCGAGCAATGACCCCGCCGGCCAGCCGCACGATCAGCCGCTGATCACCTGCGACCCGGAGGGCCTCCAGAAGTTCATCCTCGGGCCGGTGGAGATGGAGGGCTCGTCGATCATCGACGCCACCTACGGCCTCGACCAGAAGACGAACCGCTGGACCGTGAACCTCGCCTTCGACAGCGAAGGCACCTCGACGTTCGGCAAGATCAGCCAGCGCCTGTACGGTGCGCAGCCGCCGCTCGACCAGTTCGCCTTCGTGCTTGATGGCTACGTGCTCTCGGCACCCTCGATGAACGGGCTCATCCTCGACGGCAAGCCCTCGATCTCGGGTTCGTTCACGCAGGAATCCGCCAAGGTCCTCGCCGACCAGCTGAAGTACGGCGCGCTGCCGCTGAGCTTCAAGGTGGTCAGCTCCGACACGATCTCGGCAACGCTCGGCAGCCAGCAGCTGCAGATCGGGCTGATCACCGGGCTCGTCGGTCTCGCACTCGTGTGCGTCTACGCCCTGTTCCAGTACCGTGTGCTCGGCACCGTGATCATCGCCTCGCTGCTGGTGATGGGGGTGCTCACCTACATCGCGATCTGCATCCTCGCCTGGCGCATGGGCTTCCGCCTCTCGCTCGCCGGCGTCGCGGGCCTGATCGTCTCGATCGGCTTCACCGCAGACTCGTTCATCGTGTACTTCGAGCGCATCCGCGATGAGCTGCGCGATGGAAAGTCGATCACCGGGGCGGTGGAAGACGGCTGGGGTCGCGCGAAGCGCACCATCTACATCTCGAAGAGCATCAACGTTCTCGCCGCGGTCGTGCTCTACATTCTCGCGGATGCCACGGTGAAGGGCTTCGCGTTCACCCTGGGGCTGACGACCCTGATCGACATCCTGATCTTCATCATCTTCACGCACCCGGTGATGCAGCTGCTCTCGCGCACCAGCTTCTTCGGTGGCGGCCACCCGCTCTCGGGGCTCGACCCGACCGCGCTCGGCGCCGTGTACCGCGGACGCGCGCAGTTCCGTGCGCCGGTGGGTGCGACGCCCTCGCAGGGCAAGGCCGCGCGGGCAGTCCGCTCGCGCGGTGAGGCAGAACGCCGGCAGACCATCGCCGAGCGCAAGCAGGCCGAGCTGGCGCTGAACGCGCACGGCGGCAAGGCGAGCGCACCTCCCGCCGACACCAACGACACGAAGGGGGGAGAGGCCTGATGCGTTCTATGAGCCAATTCGGAAACGACCTCTACTCAGGCAAGCTCTCATTCCCGTTCGTCGGCAAGCGGCGCCTGTGGTTCATCATCGCGATCGCGCTCATCGTGGGCGCTGCGATCGTGCCGATCTTCAAGCCGGTCAACTTCAGCATCGAGTTCACCGGTGGGTCGCAGTTCACGATCTCCGGACTCGAAAAGCCCGACCAGACGGTCGCCACCGACACGGTGAAGCAGGTCGTGCCCGGCGCGACGACGAAGGTCACGACGATCGCCGACAGCGCGGTGCGCGTGCAGACCGATCAGATGTCGCCGAGCGAGACGCAGGCGGTCGCCGCCGCGCTGGCCGAGGCATACGCGGTGCCCATCGACGAGGTGACCACCTCGTTCATCGGCCCCAGCTGGGGCGCCGATGTCACCAAGCAATCGCTCTGGGGCCTCGCGATCTTCCTGGCGCTCACGTTCATCATCCTCGCGATCTACTTCCGCACCTGGAAGATGTCGGTCGCCTCGATCATCGGCCTGGTCGACGTGCTGGTCATCACGCTCGGCGTGTATGCGCTGATCGGCTTCGAGATCTCGCCGGCCGCCGTGATCGGCTTCTTGACCATCCTCGCGTACTCGCTGTACGACACGACCGTCGTGTTCGACAAGGTCCGCGAGAACACGAACGAGGACGGTGAGATCTCGGGCCGGACGTTCGGCGAATCCGTCAACCTCGCGGTGAACCAGACGCTCGTGCGCTCGATCAACACCTCCGTCGTGGCGGCGCTGCCGGTTGGCGCCATCCTGTTCCTCGGCACCTTCCTGCTCGGCGCAGACACCCTCAGCGACATCTCGCTGTCGATCTTCGTCGGGATCATCGTGGCCACCTACTCGACGCTCTTCGTCGCGGCCCCGCTGTATTCGCTGATGCGCGAGAACGAGCCCGCGATCAAGGAGCGTGACGCGAAGGTGTTGGCGAATCGGGAGCTTGCTGTTCGCTAGAGCGTGAGCGGGCGGCCGCGGCACCGGGCACCCGCCCGGGAGCTCTAAGATTGAGTTCTTGGGAGGTGCCACATGGCGGAATCGGTTCCGGCAGTGCCGCAGGGCTCGACGTTGCGCCGGCTCGTGCCGCGCATCTTCTCGCGCTCGGTCCGCAGCGACGATGTTGCGCACCTGATGCGTGTGGTGCGCACAAACCACCCGAAGTCGGACCTCGCGGTCATCGAGCGTGCGTACGAGGTCGCGTCGGAGGCGCATAAGGGGCAGAAGCGCCAGAGCGGCGAGCCCTACATCACCCACCCCGTCGCGGTCGCGCAGATCCTGGCCGACCTCGGCCTCGGGCCACGTGCCATCGCGGCCGCGCTCCTGCACGACACCGTCGAAGACACCGGGTATCCGCTCGAGGAGCTGCGGGGTGAGTTCGGCGACGAGGTCGCGATGCTGGTGGATGGCGTCACCAAGCTCGACCGCGTGAAGTACGGCGAGAGCGCGCAGGCCGAGACCGTGCGCAAGATGATCGTCGCGATGTCGAAAGACATCCGGGTCCTCCTGATCAAGCTGGCCGACCGGCTGCACAATGCGCGCACCTGGGGCTTCGTGCCCGCCGAGAAGGCGACCCGCAAGGCGACCGAGACGCTCGAGATTTACGCTCCGCTCGCGCACCGTCTCGGCATCCAGACCATCAAAGCCGAGCTGGAAGACCTCTCGTTCGCGGTGCTCCAGCCCAAGATCTACGCCGAGATCGAGAGCCTCGTGCGCCAGCGCACGCCGCAGCGCGAGCAGTACATGCAGACCGTCATCGCGGCCGTCGACGAGGATCTTCGCGAGCTGCGCATTCGCGGTCGGGTCATGGGGCGGCCGAAGCAGCTCTACTCCGTCTACCAGAAGATGATCGTGCGCGGTCGTGAGTTCGACGACATCTACGACCTGATCGGCATCCGCGTGCTCGTCGGCTCGGTTCGTGACTGCTATGCGGTGCTCGGCGCGATCCACGCGCGGTGGATGCCGCTGCCGGGGCGGTTCAAGGACTACATCGCGACCCCCAAGTTCAACCTGTACCAGTCGCTGCACACGACGGTCATCGGCCCTGGCGGCCGCACCGTCGAGATTCAGATCCGCACGAACGAGATGCACCAGCAGGCCGAGTACACTGGAAGTACAAGGAGCGCGTCAACGGCGGCAAGGCCGAGGGCAAGGCCAGCGACACCGACATGGCCTGGCTCGCACACATCTCGGACTGGCAGGCAGAGACCGCCGACCCAGGCGAGTTCCTCGACTCGCTGCGCTACGAGATCGGTGCCAAAGAGGTCTACGTCTTCACGCCCAAGGGCCGCGTGATCGGGCTCCCCGCCGGCGCGACACCCGTTGACTTCGCCTACGCGGTGCACACCGAGATCGGGCACCGCACCATGGGTGCGAAGGTGAACGGGCGCCTGGTGCCGCTCGAGTCTGAGCTGCACAGCGGCGAGGTCGTCGAGGTGTTCACCTCGAAGAACCCGGACGCCGGTCCGAGCCAGGACTGGCTGAGCTTTGTGCGCAGCACGCGCGCGAAGAACAAGATCCGCGGGTGGTTCACCAAGGAACGCCGTGAAGAGGCTATCGAGCAGGGCAAGGATGCTATCGCCCGCGCGATGCGGCGTCAGAACCTGCCGCTGCAGCGCCTGATGAACCAGGACTCGTTCGCCGAGGTCGCACACCAACTGCGCTACGAAGACGTCTCGGCGCTGTACGCCGCCGTCGGCGAGGGGCATGTCAGCACGCAATCGGTGATCGAGAAGGTCACCGCGCTGGTACACCAGACGGCGCCGCTGACCGGCCCGATCGATCTGCCGGCGCTTGGTCGCCAGCGCAGCACCCGAAACAGCGACTCTGGCATCCTCGTGCGCGGAGCCCCCGACATCCTGGTCAAGCTTGCCAAGTGCTGCACCCCGGTCCCCGGGGACGCGATCGTCGGATTTGTGACGCGGGGGAGCGGCGTCTCGGTGCACCGCGCGGACTGCCCGAACGTCAAGTCGCTGCAAAGCGACCCCGAGCGCATGATCGATGTCGAGTGGGCGCCGACGACGAAGAGCATCTTCATGGTGCAGATTCAGGTCGAGGCCCTCGACCGCGGCGGACTGCTCTCGGATGTGACACGCGTGCTCAGCGAGCATCACGTGAACATTCTCTCTGCGACCGTGTCGACGTCGAACGATCGTCTGGCGCTCAGCCGCTTCGTGTTCGAGATGGGCGACATCGTGCACCTCGACCGCGTGCTGAATGCGGTGCGGCGCATTGACGCGGTCTATGACGTGTATCGGGTGACCTCGGGTTAGGCGGGCACGCCGCTCCCGGCCTGTGGGTTCAGCTGGGGGTGCGTCTGCGGGTGCGGGTGCGGGTGCTCTTGCGCCGGCGTCTGCGTCTGCGCCTGCGCACGCAGCTCGAGCAGGAGCGTGCGCGCCGCCCGCTTGCCCGGCATGCGGGGCCGTGCGGCGAGCCACGCCACCGCCTCTGCGGGATCGGCGAGGCGCAAGCCGACGAGGGCGCGGGCCGCAGTGATGCGTGGGTCGGCATGCGCGGCGGCACCCGTTCGGGGCGCCGGGGGTTTCGCCGGGGCTGGTGCCGGGGCTTGCGCCGCGGCGCGCACGAGCGCGATCAGCGTGTGCAGCGGCGTGCTCACCCAGACGCCGCCCACAAGCATCCGCCCCTCTTCGGGCAGGTACACATCGTGGAGCACCATGCGACGGCTATGCACGTGGTGCAGCCGGTGCGCGACCGCACGGTGCGCGCTGTGCCGGGTCGGCGGGTGATCCAGCGCGCCCCAGATCCACGCCGCGCTGAGCAGGGTCGCGGCGGTGGTTTCGTGAAGCAGCGGTCGCAGCGACGCCGCTCGCATCGCGATCGTCTCGATCGCGTCGGCAGGCATGAAGCCTTCGCCGAGCCCGACGAGGTGGCCGTCGAGGCTCGCGGCAGAGAGCTCGGCGATCGAAAGGCGCTCTCCAGCGAAGTACATGAAGCGTGATGCAGACATCCACCGATTCTGTGGGGCCTCGGGCATCCGCGGCGGCGCGCGAGGGCGTTTGTGGAGAACTCGCCTCGTGCGATCAGCTGGGCAGGGGCAGGGGCAGGGGCAGGGGCAGGACACACTCGACCTTGCGTGGTGTGCGGCAGCCGCAAGATCGGCAGCCCGGGGCTTGCCTCGAGCGCAGACGCGGAGTATCCACAGATTCTGCGACATTCGAAGTAATGTCCGAGGTTTGGAGGAGAATGAAGCCATGAACCCCAGAGTTGAACGTGATCCGAGTCCGGCGGAGCTTGCCCGGCTCGGTGCGTACCGTGCGCGCCTGGTTCGCTTGCAGGAAGAAGACAGCGCTCGCTACGCGGAGGAGATGCGCGTCTTGCACGAAGCCTCGCAACTTGCCGGCGATATCGCGGTGCGGGGGAGCAGCGACAGTCGCGCATCCGAGCTGGCGCATCGCTCGATCTCTGCCGAGTTCGGCACCGCCTTGCGGGTGAGCGATCGCACCATGCAGCGTCGCATGGCAACCGCAGATGTGCTGGTGCGAGACTTTCCCGGCACGTTCCGGGCTTTGGGTGCCGCACGCGTGTTCCGCGGGCATGTCGCTGTGATCCTCGAGGCGGGCGCGCATTTCCCGGATGCCGCGTCGCGGGCCGAGTACGAGCAAGTGGTGCTGCCCTTCGCCGAGCGGGAGGCGCCGGCGCGGTTGCGCCCGTATGCACGGTTCATCGCCGAGCGGCTGCACCCGCGATCGCTCGAAGAACGGCATAAGGAGGCGGCAGCCTGTCGTGGTGTGTGGTTGACGGAGCTGCCGGATGGGATGGCGGAGATGCTCGCGATCATCCCCTCGGTCGCTGCCAACGGCATCATGGATCGGCTCAATCAATTCGCCGAACACCACCAGCGTGCCGAGGAGGCGGAAGGCGCCGCCCAGGTCGTCGCCGATGGGGCGATCGATGGCGTGGCCCACGGCGTCGCCGATGGGTCGGCCAATGGCGCGTTCGGGCTGGTTTCGGATCGTGCAGCCAGGGCGGGGTCGGGGGCGTCGCCCGAGCGCCGAACCAAGGATCAGCGTCGGGCCGACGCGTTCATCGACCTCGGGCTCACCGGTGACCCCGCCGCGCACCGCGGCCCGGCCGGCATCGGCGCGATTCGCGCCCGCGTAGCGCTGAGCATGCCGGTGCTGTCGTTGATCGGCCGCGCCGATGCCCCGGCGATGCTGAGCGGAGGGGCACCGGTGGACGCGGCGACTGCTCGCGTGCTGGTGGCCGCGGCGCCCGGGTGGGATCGGGTGCTCACGCACCCGATCAGCGGCGCGGTGCTCGCGGTCGACCGCTACACACCCAGTGCCGAGCTGAAACGCACGCTGCGGGTGCGGGATCAGCACTGCCGGTTCCCCGGGTGCCGGCAGCCGGCTTCTGCCTCGGATCTTGACCACACCATCGACTTCGCCCACGGCGGCCAGACGCGTGAGAACAATCTTGCGCACCTCTGTCGCCGACATCACACGCTCAAACACGCCACGACCTGGTCAGTCGTACAAAAACCCGGCGGCATCCTCGAATGGACAAGCCCCACCGGGCAGATGTACCCCGATGCGCCGACGAGCACCGTGATCTTCAGGCCGGAGACGGATTGGAACGACGCACGTGCCCGCGCGAGCACTAGTGGTTGGGGCGCTGACACCGCGCCGTTCTGAGCGCACGAGCGTCCCGCGCCCCCGTGTGCACGTCTGCGTTCGTCGCGAACTAGCTGTACTGACCCGGATCGTTGTTGACATACGAGAGGCCTCCGCGGTCGAGTTGGAGCTGTCTAGTTCTTCAGCTCGAACACTCGGAGGCCTCTCGTGTCCCACGCTAATGCCCGGCTGGCTCCGGCCGGTAGGTTGATCCTCGTCCAGCGCATCCAGTCCGGGCGTGCGGTCGCGCATGTCGCAGCCGAAATGGGGATCTCGCGCACGACCGCCTGGCGATGGTGGCGACGCTTCCAGGCGCAGGGGCCGGCGGGCCTGGTCGACCGTTCCAGCGTCGCCCGCAGCCACCCTCAACGCACGGGTCCATGCGTTGAA
>JAGQTK010000055.1 GCA_020439065.1 Microthrixaceae bacterium | reverse complement strand
CCGGCGCACAATCTCGACGGCGGCCTCGCGGTACGCCACGGCTCCCGCGGATTGGCCATCGTACGCGATCACGGTCTGCCCGAAGCTTGGTGCCTCAGAAACGCGGACCGACCTGGGAATCACTGTCTCGAGCACCTGCTGCGGAAAGTGGGTGCGCACTTCGGCAGCCACCTGCTGCGCGAGCCGTGTGCGCCCGTCGTACATCGTGAGCAGAATCGTCGAAAGATGCAGGCGGGGGTTCAGGTGCTTCTGGGTCATCGTGATGCTGCCGAGCAGCTGACTGAGCCCCTCGAGAGCGTAGTACTCACACTGAATGGGGATGAACACCTCGTCGGCGGCCGCGAATGCGTTGATCGTGAGCAACCCAAGCGAGGGTGGGCAGTCGATCAGCACAAAATGCAACGGCTCGTCAAGGCCCTCGAGGTAGGTGTTCAGGGCCGTACGCAGGCGATACTCGCGTGCGACATGCGAGACCAGCTCGATCTCCGCCCCCGCGAGATGAATCGTGCTCGGTGCGCACAGCAGATTCGGGGACTCCGGGCTCGCCTGGACGATGTCGGCGAGCGGAAAGTCGTCGATCAGCACGTCGTAGACGCTCGGGATGTCGGCGGTGTGCGGCACACCAAGGGCCGTCGAGGCGTTGCCCTGCGGGTCAAGGTCGATCACCAACACGCGTGCACCGGCCGCGACGAGTGCGGCGGCGGTGTTGACGGCGGTGGTCGTCTTGCCCACCCCGCCCTTCTGGTTCGACACGGTCATCACGTGCGTGCGGGTAGGGAGGGTGACCTCGGCCTCACTCAGCACCCTGCGGCGTGCCGTGAGGTCTGCCAGCTCCCGTGCCAATGGCGTGTCGTCGAACGCCGCCGAAAGTCGCGTGGCGCGTGTCTCCGTCGCACCGCGCGACGCGACGCTGCCCTGCCGGGAGGGCGCCTGCGAGCCGCTCTCACCCAAATGTTTCACGTGAAACGCCCCCAGTTGCTCGCTCATCACGATCCACTGTAGCCCGCACCACCCTCGTGGTCTCTTCCAGCACGCCGTCGCCGAGAATCTCGACGCGCACATCGTGTAGCTTGAACCGTCGAATCTGCTTTTCCGCAGCCGAGATCTCGGCCTCCGCGTTGATGCCCTTCATCAGCACGAGCTCGCCACCCTTCCGTGCGAGCGGCGCGGTGAGGGGGATCAGCGTGCGCAGCGCGCTGACGGCGCGGGCTGTCACCTGGTCAAGGCCCCCAAATGCTTTCGCTTCCTCAGCCCGGGCACGCACCACCTCGACGTTCTCGAGACCGAGCTCGCCCACCTGCTCGTTCAGCCACGCCACTCGACGCTCCATCGGCTCGATGAGCACGAATTGCACATCGGGGCGGGCGATGGCGAGCACGAGCCCCGGCAATCCTGCGCCGGTGCCGATGTCGCCGACTCGCCCCGGCCTGAGCAGGGGCGCCATGATCACGCTGTTGAGGATGTGGCGCGTCCACAGCCGAGGAAGTTCGAGCGGACCGATCAGGCCCCGTTCCTCGCCCTGCTCGGCAAGCGCGGCGGCAAAGCGCCGCGCACGAATGATCGTGTCGCCGAACAACACCGCCGCGACAGCCGGCTCGGCTTCGAGGGCGGGGGGCAATGTTTCACGTGAAACGTCATCGTGGTGATCCGTCATGTCTGGTTCTCTCTTTCACTCGATGTTTCACGTGAAACGGCGACTCCTGCAATTCTCCCTGCCCCGCGGCACTTGGGCTGACATCACGCCGCGCGCCCGCAGACCCGCTGGCTACCCGTGCGCACATCATCCGCGGCGCACGCACGGCCGGCCCGAGACCCGGAGGGCGCTGCGGGATGGCGTTCGGCCTCATTCCCCGCGGTCTCGCGCCCCACCCTGTGATCCGCATCGCGGCGTCATCCACCGCGGACATATCGGCACGAAGCGAGGGGAGCGTACACGAGTCGCACCGGTTCTCGGTGCGGGTGCGACACCGCGCGCAGTGATGCGCACGCAGTCACGGCTGCGCAGCCCGGGAGGCTGGTGGATGTTTCACGTGAAACATCCACCAGCGCGCCGCTATGCGCGACGAATGACGGTGTGGCGCTGCGCGCCCTCGCCGTACGACTCCGACACGAACCCGCGTTCGGCGACGAAGTCGTGCACGAGCTTGCGCTCGTAGCTCGACATCGCGGGCAGGGATGCCTGCTCAGCACCCTCCTCAATGCGTTCGATGGCTCGATCCACGAGCTGCGCAAGCTCGCTCTGACGCGAGTCGCGCGAGCCGCCGATGTCGAGAATGAGGCGGGAGAAACGACCCGTGCGGTTCTGCACCGCAAGGCGCGTGAGCTCCTGCAACGAACGCACGGCCTCCGAACTCGCGAGCGCGGAGAGGGCACCCGGCTTGTCGGATTCCACCCGCACGTGCGCACGGCCACCACGAACGTCAAGTTCGATGTCGCCATCGATATCGGCGATGTCGAGGAGCTCTTCGATGTAGTCAGCCGCGACATCGCCTTCTTCTTCGAGCTGCTCGATGGTCGAGGGCGTGCGGTCGAGGTGCCCGCCACCGGGCGCGATGGGCGAGCCGATCGGATCGGTCGGGGTCGGAACAGGCAGATCGAATTCGAGCTCAGGGAGATCGGTCATGGTGTGCTCTCTTCTTGACGCGGGGAGATGTATGGAGACCTGGTGCCGCCGGCGTCAGGATCTGACGCCGGGCACGACCCGGTCAGGGCTTGTTGCTTGGTCCGCCACCAGATTTGCCCGTCGGCCCGGATGTGCCCGACTGACCCGGCTGACCCGACGAGCCGGACTGGGAACCCGAGGAGCCCGACTGCTTCTTCGCGCGCTGCTTGCCCATGGGCTGCTGGCGCTTGGGCTTCTCGGCAGCGAGACGCTCGGCATCCTCAAGCATCTTCTGCTGCTCGGCCTCGTACTTGGCCATCGGGATGATCTTGCCCTTGGCATCGAGGGCCTTGCCACGCCGCGCGAGGCGCTCCTCGCGGTTCTTCGCGGCATCGGAGCCGGGGGTGGGCATGTTGCGGATGACGACGAACTGCTGGCCCATGGTCCACAGGTTGCTGATGAACCAGTAGACGACGACGCCGAGCGGGAAGAACACACCGGAGAAGATGAATGCCAAAGGCAGCACGTACAGCATGATCTTCTGCATCTGGTACGCCTGACCGGTCTTGGCCTCGGGCGAGAGGTTCTTCGAGATGATCTGCAGCTGCGTGAAGAACTGCGACGCGATCATGAGGATCACGAGGACGATGAGGATGGCGACCGTGGCCTCCCAGCCGTCGGGACGCATCTCGAGGGCACCCTGCAGGGAGTCGTGCAGCGAGGCGACGCCGAACAGCTTGGCGTGGTAGAACTGCTGCACCAGCTCGGGGGAGAGCACACCCACACCACCGCGGTTCTCCTGTGCCGCCAGCGTGACGCCGTTGAGCACATTGAACAGCGCGAAGAAGATGGGCATCTGCACCAGCAGGGGGAGGCAGCCCGACACCGGCGAGGTGCCGTGCTTCTTATACAGCGCCATCGTCTCGCGACTCATGGCCTCGCGCGAGAGCTGATCCTTCTTGCCCTTGTAGCGCTCCTGCACCTTCCGCAACTCGGGCGCGATCTCCATCATCTTGCGCTGGCTCTTGATCTGCTTCACGAACAGCGGGATGAGCGCCGAGCGCACCACGAGCACGAGGCCGACGATCGAAAGGATCCAGATCAGGCCCGACTCGGGCGGGATGCCGAACAGCGTGAAGATCCAGTGCCACGCGACGAGAATGAGCTCGACGGCCCACTTCAGTGGCCAGAGAAGTGTCTGGAGAAGATCCAAGGGGATCAGTCCTTTCGCAGGGGCACGACGAAACCCCGGGGGGTCAGGTCGAACCGGAAGTCGTCGCGGAGTGGAACGTCATCGATCCCGCCGGCGGCCCATGGATGGCAGCGCCCGATCCGGGCCAGTGCCTTCGCCGATCCGCGCACGGCACCGTGCTGCTGGATCGCACCCACGGCGTATGCCGAGCAGGAGGGGTAGTACTTGCAGACATCGCCGTAGAGCGGCGAGATCACGGCACGGTATGCCGTGAGTACGGCAATGCCGATGTTGCGCGGGACAAGGGGTAGAGAACCCCAGGTGAGCAGGGATTTCGGAGTCGCGGTGCCGACGGCGGCCGAGTGGAGGGCGCTCATGCCGTGAGCTTTGCCAACACGCGGGCGACCTCGCCTCGCAGCGTTGCGAAATCAGTCGTCGCCGCAGGCGGCAGCGCGCGAATGACCACGTCGCTCCCGGCGGGAATGCTCGGGAGAAGCTCGAAGCACGCGGCCTTCAGTCGTCGTCGCACTTGATTTCTCACCACCGCAGATCCGATCTGCTTGCTGACGATAAAGCCAATGCGTGGGGCGGATGCTTCCGTCCCACGCATGGCGTACGTCACTGTGTGTGTGCTCGCACGTCGCGCACCCCGCCTGACGACGCGACGGTAGTCGGCGCCATCGGTGATCCGGTGCTGCTTGGCGAGCACCGGGTCCTACGCGGAGAGCTCGGTGCGACCCTTGGCGCGACGAGCCGAAAGGATGGCGCGGCCGGCACGCGTACGCATGCGCGCGCGGAAGCCGTGCTTCTTCGCGCGACGACGGTTGTTGGGCTGGAAGGTGCGCTTGCTCATGAGATTCTCCGTGTGCTCCATCACCGATCTTGGGCAGCCGGAGATGAGCGTGACAATGGTAAGGGGGCCCTTGCGGGCATACGTCAACCTATTAAAAGTACGTGTTATAGGCCAAAGTCGCAAACTGGCGTTACAGACTCGCCCATTATCCACAGAACGCGGCGCCCCACAGCCACCCGCGCCGGCGCCGTCTGCCAGTGGCCCACGCGCCATCGCGCCGATAGTGTGTTGAAATTGATGGAGTTATCCACAGGCTCGTGCACATCCCGCAACGCACGGCCGATCACGCGCGAAGTCTGCAGGGGGACCATGTCTCAGCAAGAGAATCCCGACGTCTCAGTGTTCTGGGGCAAGGTGCTGGAGCGCCTGCGCGACGACGCGAGTATCTCGCCGCAGCTGAGCGGATTCCTGCACCTCGCGGTGCCGCAGGGCGTGATCAACGGCACGCTGTACATCGACGCCCCCAATCCACTGACCGCGCGGCAGCTCGACGGCACCCTGCGCACCCCGCTGCTGGCGGCGCTCGCGCACGTCGATGCGAATGTCGTGAACTTCCGCACCGTGGTCAACGAGGATCTCGAGGGTGCCTTCGAGGCGGATACCGCGCCGTCCGAGCCAGAGCCCGATACGAATCCGATCGGCACGGTCGCCTCGCCGGCGCAGCTGCGCGGATACATCGACCAGGCCGAACCGATCATCACCCCGGATGCGGCATCCGCGAGCACCCGCTCCGACACGCGGCTGAACGCCAAGTACACGTTCGACAACTTCGTGATCGGCCAGTCCAACCGCTTCGCCCACGCCGCAGCGGTGGCGGTCGCCGAGGCGCCCGCAAAGGCGTACAACCCGCTGTTCATCTATGGCGAATCGGGCCTCGGCAAGACCCACCTGCTGCACGCCATCGGTGACTACGCCATGAGCCTGTACCCCGACATCCGCGTTCGCTACGTCTCGAGTGAGGAATTCACGAACGACTTCATCAACTCGATTGCGAACAACCGGGGCTCGGCGTTCCAGGCCCGGTACCGCAGCGTCGACATCCTGATGATCGACGACATTCAGTTTCTCCAGGGGCGTGCCGAGACGCAGGAAGCCTTCTTCCACACGTTCAACACCCTGCATGATCACGACAAGCAGGTCGTGATCACGAGCGATGTTCCCCCCAAACAGCTCACCGGCTTCGAGGATCGGATGCGCAGCCGTTTTGAATGGGGCCTGATCACCGATGTGCAGGCGCCCGACCTCGAGACCCGCATCGCGATTCTGCGAAAGAAGGCGCAAAGCGAGCGGCTGCAGGTGCCGCCGGAGGTGATGGAGTACATCGCCAGCAAGGTGTCGTCGAACATCCGCGAGCTCGAGGGCGCACTCATTCGCGTCTCGGCCTTCGCCAGCCTCAACCGCAGCCCCCTCGACATGCAGCTCGCGCAGACCGTCCTGCGCGACCTCGTCGACCACGACGACGACAACGTCATCTCGCCGACCGACATCATCAACACCACCGCGCAGTACTTCAAGCTCTCGGTCGATGACCTGTATGGGTCAAGCCGTTCCCAGTCGGTGGCGGGACCTCGCCAGATCGCGATGTACCTGTGCCGCGAGCGCACGAGCCTCTCGTTGCCCAAGATCGGTCAGCTCTTCGGCGATCGCGACCACACCACGGTCATGTATGCGTACAAGAAGATCAACGACCAGATGAAAGAGCGCCGCTCGCTCTACAACCAGGTGACCGAGATCACCGCGTTGCTGGGGCGCAACGGGCGCTGACCGAACGGCCCGCACCGGGCCTGTCAGCACCGCCGACGCCATCTCGACGGCACCGGGAGGCCGCACGCCGCCTCGACGGATCGACGTTTCCACGATCCGAATTGTCGCGCTCGTGCGCGACACGCTCGGGATGCAGCATCCACCCACACGCGTTGCGTGCTCGCGCAGCCGGCATTCGCGAACGAACCAACACGCCCGGGCACAATCCGGGCGGCCCTCGCCACAAAAACTTGCCCACCCGCGTCACCACTGGCGACGCGCCGAGCGAATGCACACCCGCGCGATGATCGCGTTTGACAGCCACGCTGTGGATCCCCGATCATGTCGCTTTCCGCATGTGGATAACTTGGGGATAACCTTCACAGATCGTGGGAAATACGGGCTTCTTGCGGTCTTCAACTGTGCATAACTCAATTTTGTCAAGCCCCAATTGCGGCCGGTTCATCACAACTTTCCGCAGCTCGTCCACAACTCACACGCATGTAGTTTCTTAGAGGCGACTGGGATCCACAGACTTGTCCACAGATTCCACAGCGGTTAACACCGTTAACAAGATTTCTCTTTGGTTAAGGCCGATTCGATGACCTTGGAGTGTGGACAGTGGAAAAGCGCCGTGCGCCGTTCGTGAATGCGCCATCTCCGGACGGCGGATCGCGTGATCGGAATGTTTGTCACACGCAGCGCGTCGTCGTACGGCTAGCATGGGTACTCCCTGCGGCGACGAGGTGTCGCGCGCATTTTTGGCTCATCAGCACGACAGGAGCGCCGTGAAGTTTCACGTGAACCGCGATGTATTCAGCGAGGCCGTCTCGTTCGTCGTGAAGCTCCTGCCACAGCGAAACCCGCAGCCGATCCTCGCCGGTGTGCTGATCGAGGCGAGCGACGCCGGTCTTTCGCTCTCAGCCTTCGACTACGAGGCATCCGCCCGCACAACGATCGAGGCGACCGTCGACGAGCCCGGCACGATCCTCGTGCATGGCCGGCTGCTCTCCGAGATCGCAAGCCGGCTCCCCAACGCGCCCGTCCAGATCGAGGTGCAGGAGGACGGCGGCATCCTGCTGAGCTGCGGCTCGGCGCGATTCACCCTCTCGGCGATGCCCGTGCACGAATACCCCGCGATCCCAGAGGTCATCGGCGAATCCGGCGTGGTGCCCGGCGATGATTTCGCCACCGCGATCGCCCAGGTCGCCTTCGCCGCGTCGCGCGACGACGTCACCCCGGTGCTGACCGGCGTGCAGCTCGAGGTCAGCGACAACCAGCTGAGCCTGGTCGCGACCGACCGCTACCGCGTCGCCCTTCGTGACATCCCGTGGGACGGCTCGGCAGCCGAGAACACTGCGGCCCTCGTTCCCGCGCGCACGCTGCAGGAGGTTGGAAAGACCTTCGGCCACGGCGGCACGATCAGCATCTCGTTCACCGGCTCGGGCGATCGCGAGATCGTCGCGTTCACCGCCGGCAACAAGACCGTCACGTCGCTGCTGATCAAGGGCAACTTCCCGCCCGTGCGGCGCCTGTTCCCCGAGAGCACCGAGCACTTTGCGGTCATCAACACCGGTGAGCTGACCGAGGCGGTTCGCCGCGTCGCCCTCGTGCTCGACCGTTCGGCGCCCCTGCGCTTCACCTTCGGCGCCGACGGCGTGACGATGGATGCCTCGGGTGGCGACCAGGCGCGCGCCTCCGAGACCGTCGACTGCCATATGCAGGGCGAGGAGGTCGTGCTCGGCCTCAACCCCCAGTATCTGCTCGACGCGCTCTCGGCGGTGAAGAGCGAGTTCGTGCGGGTGACGTTCACCTCCTCCGACAACGCGAACAAGCTCAGCCCGGTGCTCATCACGAGCCAGACGTCGGTCGAGCAGGCCGCCGCAGACAACTTCAAGTACCTGCTGCAGCCGAACCTCCTGCTGCGCTGACCTTCCGCGCAGGCGCCGCGCGGTACAGCAGGGCTCGAGCCCGGTGGATGCCGCCTCGTCGGAGACCACGGAATCGCGCAGAAAAAATTTCGGCCGTGCCTTCGGCACGGCTTCCGGGGCCTCGGGGAGCGGGGCCGACGCCCTCGCACACCGCCAGAGAGCGTGTCAGCACCGCGGGTTAGGGTGATGTCGTGATCGTCGAGCATGTGAACCTCGTCGACTTTCGCAATTATGCGTCGGTCGACGTCACCCTCGCGCCAGGAATCAACCTGTTTGTCGGGCGCAACGGCCAGGGCAAGACCAATCTGGCCGAGGCGATCGCCTACATCAGCACGCTCGGCTCGCACCGGGTCAGCGGCGATCAGCCGCTCATCCGGCAAGGGGCGGACGCAGCGATCGTGCGCACCCGCCTCTCCTTCGGCGGTCGCCGGGTGACCGCGGAGGTGCAGCTGAACCGACAGGGCGCGAACCGCGCGCAGATCAACGGGGCACCCACCAAGCCCCGCGAGCTCCCGCGGTACCTGCAGACCGTGCTGTTCGCCCCGGAGGACCTCGGCATTGTGCGCGGAGACCCGAGTGCGCGCCGCCGATTTGTGGACGGCCTCCTCGTGCAGCGCAGCCCCCGGATGGCGGGCGTGATCGCAGACTACGAGCGGGTCCTGCGCCAGCGCACGACCTTGCTGAAGTCGGCTCGGGCCCGCGGCATGCGGCCGGATGCGCTGGGCACGACCCTCGAGATTTGGGATGACAAGCTCGTCGCGCTCGGCTCGCAGATCATCGACGCGCGCCGCGCGCTGACGACGGCCCTCGAGCCCTCGGTGGCGGCCGCATACGAGGCGATCGCCGCCGACGACCATGCACCGCGGCTGGAATGGGCCCTGTCTGTGCGGGGCAACGCCGCCGCCGAACCCGGTGAGGACGAGGCATCCGCCGCCGACGACACGGCGGGTGTCGACGGATCGACCGAAAGCGCGATCGTCCAAGACACCCCCGCGCTGTTTCGGGCGGCCCTCGACGCGCGCCGCGCGGCGGAGTTCGAACGCGGCCTCACGCTCGTCGGGCCGCATCGCGACGATCTGGTGATGCGCGTGCGGGGCATGCCGGTGAAGGGATACGCCTCGCACGGCGAATCGTGGTCGTTCGCGCTCGCGCTGCGGCTCGGCTCCGCGCAACTGCTGCGCGCCGAGTCGAACGCGGGAGATCCGGTCCTGATCCTCGACGATGTCTTCGCCGAGTTGGATGCGGGTCGGCGCGGCCGTCTCGCCAACCTGGTCGCCGACTACGACCAGGTCATCGTCACCGCCGCGGTGTTCGGCGACGTGCCCGAGCAACTGCGTGCCCAGGCCGTGCACATCGAGGCCGGCACCATTTTGCGCGAGCCCGTGGCGGAGGTCGCGGCATCGCTCGAGGATCGTGGCCATCATGCGTGAGCCGGGCCCGAGCACCGAAGGTTCCGGATCCGCGCCCCGCCCGCAGCCGCAGATTCCGGGTGCGCGCAACGACAACGCGCGGGATGCCGAACCCGAGACGATTGCGACCTACCTGCGGTTGCGCGGGCTCGCACCCGGCACGCGGCGCGCGCGCCGGCGGCGCCGGGCGAACGACGATGAGAACCAGCCGTTCACCGCCGGCCGCGACCCGCGCGGGCTCGGCGACATCGTGCAATCGCTCACGCGCGAGCAGGGCTGGGAACCGCAGCTCGCGCAGCACGATCTCGTGCGCGAGTGGGCGGTGGTGGCCGGGGAGCAGACCGCGCAGCACACGACGCCGGTGGGTCTTTCGGATGGCACCCTCATCATCCAATGCGATTCGACCGCCTGGGCGACGCAGCTCACCCTGATGCGCTCGGCGCTGCTGACGAGCATCGTGACCTCGTACCCCGCGGCGGGTATCAAAGCACTCCGTTTCACCGGGCCGGACGTTCCCTCCTGGAAATGGGGTCCACGAGCGATTCCAGGGCGTGGCCCGCGCGATACCTACGGTTAAGGCGTCACTTACGTCATCGGGCGGCGTTTCCGCTCCCCAGAACGGCGCGTATCGACTTTCCGGGCCCCGCGGCTTGGTAGGATGGAGCGGTCGGCCGACGACGGTTTGGAGCCCGAATTTCATATGAGTCAAGACAATCCCCAGAGTGACGGACGCCCCGAATACGGGGCAGATGAAATCCAGGTCCTCGAGGGTCTTGAGGCGGTGCGCAAGCGCCCGGGCATGTACATCGGCTCGACCGGTCCTCGCGGCCTGCACCA
>JAGQTK010000054.1 GCA_020439065.1 Microthrixaceae bacterium | reverse complement strand
AGGGCGAGCGTCTCGTCACGCTCGACGAGCAGACCCGCACGCTGCACCCCGAAGACCTGCTGATCACCGACGAGTCCGGGCCCATCGGCCTCGCCGGCGTGATGGGTGGGGCGAAGACCGAGATGGGCGCCGAGACCACGGACGTGCTGATCGAGGCGGCCGTCTTCGACCCGATCACGGTCGCGCGCACCGCGCGCCGGCACAAGCTGCCCTCCGAGGCATCCAAGCGCTTCATCCGCGGGGTCGACCCGATCATCCCGTTCGTCGCCGCGCAGCGCGCCGTCGACCTGATGGTCGAGCTCGCCGGCGGCACCGCCGACCCGCTCGGCGGGCTCATCGGCGCCGAGGTGTTCGTCCCCTCGATCGAGCTGCCCCGCACCTTCGTGCAGGAGCTGATCGGCGTCGACTACACCGACGACGAGATCGTTCGCGCGCTCGAGACGATCGGATGCACGGTCGACGCGCAGGAGACCTGTTGGGAGGTCATCCCGCCCACGTGGCGCCCCGACCTCACCGACAAGTGGACCCTCGCCGAGGAGGTGGCCCGCATCGAGGGCTACGACCGGATCGGCAGCTGGCTCCCGACCCCGCCCGCCGGGAGCGGGCTCACCGCCGCGCAGCTCGCGCGGCGCCGGGTCGCCAACGGTCTGGCCGCGGCCGGCTTCACAGAGACCCCGTCGTTCCCGTTCACCACGGCCGAGCTCAACGCGCGCTACGGCTCGCCGGATGGCAGCCCCGTGGCATCCATCAAGCTGGCCAACCCGCTCGACGGCCAGGCGCCGTACCTGCGTCGCAGCCTGCTGCCCGGCCTGATGGCCGTGGCGCACCGCAACCTCTCGCGCGGCTTCACCGACCTCTCGCTGTTCGAGCTCGGCTCGGTCTTCCTCCCGGAGGAGGGCGTGCGCTACGGCACCGACGAGGTGCCGTTGGCTGCGCAGCGCCCGACGCCCGAGACCATCGCTGCGCTCGCCGCGGCGATCCCGCCGCAGCCGCGCCACGTGGGCGTGCTGCTGCTCGGCTCGCTGGTGCCCAAGCAGGCGGGGCAGGCGCCCGTCGCGGCCGGCGTCGCCGATGCACTGGACGCCGTACGCACCATCGCCTCGGCGATCGGCGTGCGGATCGACGTCGAGCAGGGCGCGCACGCCGCGCTGCACCCGGGGCGCACCGGCATCCTGACCATCGCCGGCGAGCCCGTCGGCTACGTGGGGGAGCTGCTCCCGGCGCTCGCCGAGGAGGCGGACCTGCCCGCGCGCGTGGCCGTCGCCGAGCTCGATCTCGACCGTGCGATCTCGTTCGCCGGCGGCGCGGTCACGGCCGCACACCTCTCGACGTTCACCCCGGCCACGCAGGACGTCTCGCTCGTCGTGCCGGTGGGCACGACGGCCGCGCAGGTGCGCCTTGCGCTCCTCGAGGGCGCGGGCGAGCTGCTCGAGTCGGCGCGGCTGGTCGACGACTACCGCGGCGAGGGGATGCCGGAGGGCTCGAAGAGCCTGAGCTTCGCGCTGCGCTTCCGCGCACCGGACCGAACGCTCACCGCCGCCGAGGCGAGCGAGGCCAAGCTCGCGGGCGTGGCCGTCGCGGCCGAACGCTTCGGCGCGCGGATCAGGGACTGAGTTTGCGGGGCGAGGGCACGGCGCGCTATCGTCGGCTCCATGTTCTCGCCCGCACAGCCCCTGCACGCGCACCGCTCGCGCGTGGCCGCTGCTGCGCTGCGACGTCTGGGCGCACGCCGACGTTAGGCGACCTCGCGTGATGGCACCGTCGCCATCTGCGGTTGCGAGCGTCGCCGGCCCCGGCCCGGCCCCATTCGGGGCACCCCACCAGACCGTAAGGTAGAGACATGACGTATTCGGTCGCCGTTTCAGGCGCATCCGGCTATGCGGGCGGCGAAGTGCTGCGCCTTCTTGCCGATCATCCCGATTTTGAGATCACCACCGTCACCGCGCATTCCAACGCGGGGCAGCCGCTGATCGCCCACCAGCCGCACCTGCGCTCGCTCGCGCACCTCACGCTGCGCGACACGACCCCGGAGACCCTGGCCGGGCACGACGTCGTCGTGCTGGCGCTGCCGCACGGGCAGTCCGGGCAATACACCGACGCCCTCGGCGACGCCGCACTGATCGTCGACTGCGGCGCGGATCACCGCCTCGAGAGCGAGACGGACTGGAACGCGTTCTACGGCGGCGGGTACCACGAGCCGTGGACGTACGGCGTGCCGGAGCTGATCGTCGGCGGCGGCAAGCAGCGGGAGCGCCTCGTCGGCGCAAGCCGCATCGCCGCCCCCGGCTGCAACGCCTCGACGGTCTCGCTGAGCCTCGCCCCGGGTGTCGCGGCTGGTGTCATCGATCCCGCCGACATCGTCTCGGTGCTCGCCGTCGGCCCGAGCGGCGCGGGCAAGAGCCTCAAGACGAACCTGCTCGCCAGCGAGATCCTCGGCACCGCCAACCCGTATGCGGTCGGGGGCACGCACCGCCACATCCCCGAGATCCGGCAGGCGCTCGTCGCCGCGCGCGGGGGCGACGCCGGCACGACCGGCGCACACCAGGGCATCCGCATCGCGTTCACCCCGGTGCTCGTGCCGATGGCCCGCGGCATTTTGGCCACCACCTCCGCACCGATCGTCGACGGCGTCACCGACGCGCAGATTCGGGATGCCTGGGAGTCGGCGTACGCCCACGAGCCGTTCGTGCACCTGCTGCCGGCCGGCGAGTTCCCCCGCACGGCCGATGTGATCGGCGCAAACACGGCCCTGCTGGGCCTTGCGATCGACCGCGCCGCGAACCGGGTGACGGTGATCGCCGCGGTCGACAACCTGACCAAGGGCACGGCGGGTGCCGCCGTGCAATCGATGAACATCGCCCTGGGGCTTCCCGAGACCCGCGGCCTGAGCGTGAACGGAGTGGCCCCGTGAGTGTGACCGCGGCCCAAGGATTCGAAGCAGCCGGCGTCGCAGCCGGCCTGAAGGCCAGCGGCGAGCTCGACGTCGCGGTCGTCGTCAACCGTGGCCCGCTGCGGGCCGCGGCCGCCGTGTTCACGAGCAACCGCGCCAAGGCGAACCCTATCCTGTGGTCGCAGCAGGCCATTCGCGACGGCGTCGCCGATGTGGTCGTGCTCAACTCGGGCGGGGCGAACTGTTTCACCGGCGCATTCGGCTTCCAGACGACGCACCTCACTGCCGAGCGCGCGGCGACGGCGCTCGGTGTCGCCGCCGGCGACGTGCTCGTGTGCTCCACCGGCCTGATCGGCACGGGCGACGAGACCTTCCGGCAGGGCGTGCTGCGCGGCGTCGATGCGGCGGTCGAGCGGCTCTCGGTCGATGGTGGGGCCGATGCGGCGCACGCCATCATGACCACCGACTCCGTGCCGAAGCAGGCCACGGTCTCGCGCGATGGCTGGACGATCGGCGGCATGGCGAAGGGGGCCGGGATGCTGGCGCCCGGCCTCGCCACCATGCTCGTGGTCATCACCACCGATGCGCGCCTCAGCTCCACCGAACTCGATCGCGCGCTGCGCCAGAGCACCCGCGTGAGCTTCGATCGCCTCGATTCCGACGGCTGCATGTCGACCAACGATCAGGTCACGCTGCTCGCCAGCGGTGCCTCGGGCATCGTCCCCGACCCGCAGGAATTCGCGGACGCGCTGACCGCACTGTGCCGTGATCTTGCGCTGCAGCTGCAGGCCGACGCCGAGGGCGCAAGCCACAGCATTGCGATCGAGGTCGTCGGCGCGGCATCCGAATACGATGCCGTCACGGTCGGCCGCTCGGTCGCCCGCAACAACCTGTTCAAGGCCGCCATCTTCGGCAACGACCCCAACTGGGGCCGTGTGCTCGCCGCGATCGGCACGACCGATGCCACGTTCGACCCGTACGACGTCGACGTGACGATGAACGGCGTGCGCGTGTGCACGGGCGGGGGGCCGGACCGGCCCCGCGAGGAGGTCGATCTGACCCCGCGCGAGACCCACCTGCTCATCGACCTGCGCTCCGGTGCGCACGAGGCGACGATCTGGACCAACGACCTCACCCACGACTACGTTCACGAGAACAGTGCCTACGCCTCATGACTGACATTCAGAAGACCGACCCGGCCGAGGCATCCGCCCGCGCCGCAGCGCTGATCGAATCGCTGCCGTGGCTGCGGCGCTTTCGCGAACAGATCGTCGTGATCAAGTACGGCGGCAACGCCATGGTCAGCGACGAGCTGCAGGAGGCGTTCGCCGAAGACATCGCCTACCTGCGTTACGTGGGTGTGTTGCCGGTGGTCGTGCACGGGGGCGGCCCGCAGATCTCCTCCATGCTCGGGCGTCTCGCGATCCCGAGCGAGTTTCGCGGCGGGTACCGGGTCACGAGCCCGGAGGCAATGTCGGTTGTGCGCATGGTGCTCACCGGGCAGGTGAACCCGCAGCTGGTCGGCAAGATCAACGCGCACGGCCCGCTCGGTGCCGGGCTCAGCGGCGAGGACGCGGGCCTGTTCGGGGGCCGCCGCCGCGGCGTGATGATCGACGGCGCCGAGGTCGACCTCGGGCTGGTCGGCGACGTGGTGCAGGTCGACCCGACCGGGGTGCTCGATCACCTCGCGGCGGGGCGCGTGCCGGTCGTCTCATCGATCGCGCCCGACCTCGATCACCCGGGGCAGTCGCTGAACGTGAACGCGGATGCCGCGGCCGCGGCGCTTGCCGTGGCGCTCGGCGCCGCGAAGCTGGTGATCCTCACCGACGTTCCCGGGCTGTATCGCGATTGGCCCAATCGCGACTCGCTGGTCTCGCACATCGATGCGACCGAGCTGCGGGCGATGCTCCCGAGCCTTGAATCGGGCATGATCCCCAAGATGACCGCGTGTCTGGAGGCCGTCGAGGGCGGCGTCGAGACCGCGGCCATCATCGACGGCCGGGTTCCGCACTCGGTGTTGGTCGAGATTTTCACCGAGCACGGAATCGGCACGGAGGTGGCCGCGAGATGAGTGAGCAGATGAACGCAGCGCACGAGGGCGGCCAGTCGGCCGACGCCCCGCAGGCCGACTGGCAGCGGGGGATCGAGGAAGACATGCTGCGCAACCTCGCGATGCCGCTGATGCAGCTGGTTCGCGGTGAGGGCAGCTCGGTGTGGGACTCGGAGGGCAACCGCTACCTCGACTTCCTCTCCGGCATCGCCGTGCTCTCGCTCGGCCACGCACACCCGGTGTTCGTGGAGGCCGTCTCCAGCCAAGCCGCCACGCTCGCGCACGTGTCGAATTACTTCTCCACTCCGCCGCAGATCGCGCTGGCGCGCACGATCAAGCGCCTCGCCGAGACCGGCCCCGAGGGGCGGGTCTACTTCTGCAACTCGGGCACCGAGGCGAACGAGGCGGCGTTCAAGCTCGCGCGCCTGCACGGCGACGGCGATCGCCGCCGCATCCTCACGCTCAACCGTTCCTTTCACGGGCGGACGATGGGGGCGCTCGCGCTGACCGGGCAGCCCGCGCTGCACGAGCCGTTCGCGCCGATGGTGCCCGGGGTCGAGCACATCGACGCGACGATCGAGGCGCTCGAGGCAGCCATCGACGACACCGTCGCGGCGCTGTTTGTCGAGCCCATTCAGGGCGAGGCCGGCGTGCTGCCGTTGCCGCAGGGCTTCCTGCAGGCGGCTCGCGAGCTCACCGAGCGCCACGGGGCGCTGCTGATCATCGACGAGATTCAGACCGGCGCGGGCCGCACCGGCGCCTGGTTCGGCTTCCAGCATTCCGGGATCACCCCCGACGCCATCACCCTCGCGAAGGGCCTGGGCGGCGGCTTCCCGATCGGCGCCCTCGTGACGTACGGCAAGGCATCCGAGCTGTTCTCGCCCGGATCGCACGGCTCGACCTTCGGCGGCAACCCGCTCGCCACCCACGTCGCCGGCGCCGTCCTCGGCGAGATCGAGCGCGCCGGGCTCGTGCGCAATGCGGCGGATCGCGGCATCCAGATGCGCGAGGCGATCGAGGCGATCGGCTCGCCGCTGGTGGAGAACGTCCGTGGCGCAGGCCTGCTGCTGGGGGTCGCGCTGACCGCGCCCGTGGCCAAGCAGGTGCTCGCGGCCGCGCAGGCGCACGGCCTGATCATCAACGCGCCGGGTGAGCACATCCTGCGCATCGCGCCGCCGCTCACGATCGGCGATGCCGAGATCGCCGAGTTCGCACAAAAGCTCGCCGCGGCATTGGCCGACGTGCAGCGCGCGCACGCCGCCGCGGCAGCCGCCACGGCACCCACCGAGGAGACCGCATGACCCGCCACTTCCTGCGCGATGATGACGTCACCCCCGCCGAGCAGGCCGAGATCCTCGACCTCGCGGTCGAGCTGAAGCGCGATCGCTGGGCCGACACCTCGCTCGCGGGCCCGCAGACGGTCGCCGTGATCTTCGACAAGTCCTCCACCCGCACGCGGGTGTCGTTCGCCGTCGGCATCGCAGACCTCGGCGGGTCGCCGCTGATCATCACGACCGCGAGCAGCCAACTCGGTGGGAAGGAGACCCCGGCCGACACCGCGCGGGTGCTCGAGCGCCAGGTGGCGGCCATCGTGTGGCGCACCTACGCCCAGAAGGGGCTCGAGGAGATGGCGGCCGGCACTCGAGTGCCCGTCGTCAACGCGCTCTCGGATGACTTCCACCCCTGCCAGCTGCTGGCCGATCTGCTCACGATCCGCGAGCACAAGGGCGAGTTGCGGGGGCTCACCCTCGCGTTCTTCGGCGATGGGCAGAGCAACATGGCGCACTCCTACGTGCTCGCCGGCGTCACCGCCGGCATGCACGTGCGTGTTGCCGCGCCCGAGCACTATGCCCCGCGTGAGGATGTCGTCGCCGCGGCGCGTGCGATTGCGGCAGACACGGGTGGCTCGGTCACGTTGATCACCGAGCCGGACCTCGCCGCCAGCGGCGCCGACGTCATCGTCACCGACACCTGGGTGTCGATGGGCAAGGAAGAAGAAAAGCTCGCGCGCATCCGCGATCTCGGCGGCTACAAGGTGACCGAGGCGCTCATGGCGCAGGCGAAGCCCGACGCGATCTTCATTCACTGCCTGCCCGCGGATCGCGGCTACGAGGTCGACGCCGCCGTCATCGACGGCCCGCAGAGCGTGGTCTGGGATGAGGCCGAGAACCGCCTGCACGCCCAGAAGGCGCTGCTCGTCTGGCTGCTGCGCCAGCAGTAGCCGCAGCCACCCACCCTGACCGACCCCGCAATCGCGAACACCACCGGAGTGAACTCATGAGCAACAGCGACTCTTCGACCAACGAAGGCGCCCTCTGGGGCGCGCGCTTCGCGGGCGGACCCTCGCGCGAGCTTGCGGCGCTGAGCCGCTCGACGCACTTCGACTGGGTGCTCGCGCCCTACGACATCGCCGGCTCGAAGGCGCATGCCGAGGCGCTGCACGCCGCCGGGTACCTGACGGCGGATGAGCTGCGCGGCATGGGGGAGGCGCTCGATGCGCTTGCGGCCGATGTCGCCTCGGGCGCGTTCGTCGCGGCCGAGACCGATGAGGACGTGCACGGGGCGCTCGAGCGCGGGCTGATCGAGCGCGCCGGTGCGCAGCTGGGCGGTCGCCTGCGCGCGGGGCGCAGCCGAAACGACCAGATCGCGACGCTCGTGCGCCTGTACCTGCTCGACCACGCCCGGGTCATCGCCGGTGACATCGTGCGGCTCATCGATGCGATCACGTCGCAGGCCGAGGCGCACCCCGGGGCGATCCTGCCGGGCCGCACGCACTTGCAGCACGCGCAGCCTGTGCTGCTCGCCCACCACCTGCAGGCGCACGCCTGGCCGCTGGTGCGTGACCTCGAGCGGCTGCGCGATTGGAGCGCGCGCGCAGTGTTCTCGCCGTACGGCGGGGGAGCGCTCGCCGGCTCGACGCTGGGACTCGACCCGGCACTGGTCGCGAGCACGCTCGGCCTCGCGCGCCCGAGCGAGAACTCGATGGATGCCACGGCCTCCCGCGACGTCGTCGCCGAGTTCGCCTTCATCACCGCGATGATCGGCATCGACCTTTCGCGCTTCGCCGAAGACATCATCATCTGGAATACCCGCGAGTTCGGATTCGTCACGCTCGACGACGCGTACTCGACGGGCTCCAGCATCATGCCGCAGAAGAAGAACCCCGATATCGCCGAGCTCGCGCGCGGCAAGGCCGGCCGCCTGATCGGCAACCTCTCGGGGCTGCTGGCGACGCTGAAGGCGCTGCCGCTCGCGTACAACCGCGACCTGCAGGAAGACAAGGAGCCGGTGTTCGACTCGGTCACGACGCTCGAGGTGCTGCTGCCCGCCTTCGCCGGGATGGTCGCGACCATGCGCTTTCACGAGGAGCGGATGGCGGAGCTCGCGCCGCAGGGCTTCAGCCTCGCGACGGATGTGGCCGAGTGGCTCGTCAAGCGGGGCGTCCCGTTCCGCGATGCGCATGAGGTTTCCGGCGCACTCGTGAAGTTCTGCGAGAACAACGGCTTCGAGCTGCACGAGCCCTCGGACGAGCAGCTGCTGGCGGTCTCGGAGCACCTGGCTCCCGAGGTGCGTGAGGTGCTGAGCGCCGCAGGCTCGGTCGCGAGCAGGCAAGGCGCGGGCGGCACGGCGCCCGAGCGGGTCGCCGAGCAGCGCGCCGAGCTGATCGCGCGCACGCAGTCGGTCGCGCACGCGCTCGGGTTGTAGCGTCCGGCCGGCGGCAGTCGCCGAGATCTCGCGAATATAGGCTAAGCGCTTATATCGTCAAGATATAAGTGTTACCCTTATCACATGAGCGTCGCCGTGCTTGCCGACATCGTGGGCTCCCGCAGCCTGCCCGATCGCGCCGCCGCGCAGCGCACGCTGGATGAGACGATCGCTCGTGTCGAGCGTGCGCTCTCCGCGCCGGCGCAGCCGATGCGCCCCACGGTGGGCGACGAGCAGCAGGCCGTGTTCGAGTCCTTGAACGAGGCGATGGCCTTCCTGCTGCTGCTGCAGCTCTCGCTGCCCGAGGGCCTCGAATGCAGATTCGGCCTGGGGGTCGGCGAGGTGCGGGCCGTGGCATCCACTGCCGGCGCGCTCAGTGACGGCCCCGGCTGGTGGGCCGCTCGCGAAGCCATCGAGGCGGTCCACGCCAAGCAGCAGCGAAGAATTCCGCACGCACGCTCGTGGATTGTCGCCGGCAGGGAGCAAGATGAGCATGTGCACACGCTCGTTCAGGTCAGCAACGCCTACCTGCTCGCGCGCGACGAGCTCGTCGGCGCGATGACCGGGCGCGCCCGCCGGCTCACGGCCGGGCGCTGCCTCGGCCGCACCCAGCGCGAGCTCGCGCAGGCGGAGGGCATCACGCAGCCCGCGGTGTCGCAGGCACTCGCGCTCTCCGGCGCCGCCGCGATCGTCGAGGGCTTCGCCGCGCTTCGGAGTCAGGCGAGCCGATGATCGTCACGGCGCTCGTGCTCATCGCGATCGGCGGGATCGACCTGATCCGCCAGTTCGTGGGGCCCGGCGCCGCCGTGGCGCCCGCCGGTTCCGGCGTGACCGGTGCCCTTCCGGCCGATGCGGCGGCCGGTATCGCATCTCGCATCCGCGCGGCCCGCGGCCGCCGCGCGCGCTGGATCGCCCTGGCCGCAGCCGGTGCCTTCGTCCTCCTGCTCAGCATCGCCGCCGGGGCCTGGCCCGCCGGAATCCTCGCGGTCGCCTGCGCCGGCGCGTGGCTGTGGTGCTTCCCGACGCGGGGCGCTGCGCGGGCGGGGATCTGGCCCGTCGTCGGGCTCGCCGTGCTGTGCGCGGCGTTCGTCGCGCTGCTCGGCCCTCGCACCGACGTCGGCCTGCTCGGTGTGCTCTGGTCGCTGCCCTCCCCGTGGGGGCCGCTCTCGCTCGACGCGGCACTCCTCGTGATCGGCGTGATCCTGTTCCTGTTCGAGTCGTCGAACCTCGTCGTGCGCGCCGCGCTCGCGCAGGCGAAGACCGTGGATGCTTCGGCCGCCCCCTCCATCACACCCGGGGCCGCGGCATCCGTGCCCGGCCCGACGGTGCGGCCCACCTCGAGCGCCGAGCCCCCGGCGATCGCGCCACTCAAGGGCGGCCGGCTCATCGGCCCGCTCGAGCGCGTCGTGATGTTCGGCCTCGTGCTCTCGGCCTCGTACACGCTGTTGGCCGCGGTGCTCGCGGCGAAGGGCATCGTGCGCTTTCCCGAGATCTCGCGCGATCGGGATGCCGGCAACCGCGCCGAGTACTTCCTCGTCGGCAGCCTCGTCAGCTGGGTGATCGCGCTCGCCGCGGCGTTCCTGGTCTGGTGGGCGTTCGCGGCCACCGGGGTCTGAGCTGGCCCCGTTCCGGGCAACTCCCGCATGCCGGGGCCGGGGAGCCGGGATCCCGCTGGTAGCCTGGAGCGCGTGTCACTCACCACCGCTCCCATCGCCAACGACCCGTCCTTCGAGAACGTCTGGCAGGAGCTCGTGTATCGGGGTCTCGTGCACGTTTCGACCGACGCGGCGGCACTGGAGGAGCTCCTCGCGGGCGACCCGATCACCTACTACTGCGGCTTCGACCCGACCGCGCCCAGCCTGCACCTCGGCAACCTCGTGCAGATTCTCGTGCTGCGTCGCCTCCAGCTGGCCGGCCACAAGCCGCTCGGCCTCGTCGGCGGTTCGACCGGCCTGATCGGCGACCCGCGCCCGACCGCCGAGCGCACGCTCAACACCAAGGAGACGGTGGAGGAGTGGGTCGGCTACCTGCGCGCGCAGATCGAGCGCTTCCTGAGCTTCGAGGGTGACAACGCCGCGCGCATGGTGAACAACCTCGACTGGACC
>JAGQTK010000053.1 GCA_020439065.1 Microthrixaceae bacterium | reverse complement strand
GTTAAATTTGGCCTGACTCGCATCACCATCGGTATTTCCCTGGCTTGATCCCAACCAGATTTCACTGTTCCCCTCCAGATCGACGCGGAATATCCGCATACCGTTCATAGTGATGTCGAAGATGTAGTCGGCGTCGAGGTGCGCCCACAGGCTCTTGCGCGCGAACACGCCGAGGGGGATCACCTTGCCCGACGAGCTCGTCAGCTCGGAGCGGACCTCCTCGTAGGGGCCCGCGACGATCGCGGTGATGTACGACGAGATGCGCGGGGTGGGCGCAAAGATCCAGGTGGCACTGCCGTCACCGTGGCGCTTGGGCTCGGGGGTGGGGGAGTTGGAGACGACCTTCCACTCGGCCGGCGCGGTCACGGTGAACGCGAACGTGGCCTTCAGGTCGGGCTGCTCGAACACGGCGAACACGCGGCGCGAATCGGGCACCTCGAACTGCGAGTACAGGTACACCTCGCCGTCGACCGGGTCCACGAAGCGGTGCAAGCCCTCGCCGGTGTTCGTGTACATGGCGTCGGCATCGACGATGAGCTCGTTGTGGGCCTCGAGCCCGTCGAGCTGGATGCGCGAGTCGGCGAAGGCCGCGACATCCACGCGCTTGCCGTTCAGCGTGATCTCGTGCACCTCGCGTGCGATCAGGTCGATGAACGTGCTCGCGCCGGGGACGGCCGCGAAGCGCACGACGGTGCGTGAGCCGAACACCTCGGCGCCGCGGGTCAGATCGAGCGAGATCTCGTAGCTGTGCGAGTCGACGGTGGCGCGGCGGCTCTCGGCTTCGATGCGGGTCAGGTTCTCTCCGGGCACGGTCGTGACTCCCATTGGTCGTAGGGTTGTGGATGCCTCGTTCCGCGGGTCGCGGCGTCACCGGCAATGCTCCAACCCTATGCCCCGGCTTAGACTTTGATCCATGCGCATTCATATCGCGACCGACCATGCCGGCCTCGACTTCAGCACGCAGCTGCAGGAGCACCTGGCCACGGCCGGGCACGAGGTCTTCGACCATGGCCCGGTCAGCTACGACCCCGTCGACGACTATCCCGCCTTCTGCATCAAGGCCGCGGAGGCTGTGATGGCGGATGCCGCAGCCGGGGTGCAATCGCTCGGTGTGGTGTTCGGCGGTTCGGGCAACGGCGAGCAGATTGCCGCGAACAAGGTCGACGGCATCCGCGCCGCGCTCGTGTGGAGCCTCGCGACCGCCGAGCTCGCCCGCGAGCACAACAACGCCAACGTGATCGCGATCGGCGCGCGCCAGCACACCTTCGAGGAGGCCGTCGCCTTCATCGACCTCTTCATCGCCACCCCGTTCACTGGTGAGGAGCGCCACGCGCGCCGCATCGGCCAGCTCGCCGAGTACGAGCGCACCGGGGCGATCGCCGGGACCGTGCTCGACCGCGCGGAGGGCGCAGGCGCCGGCTCCGACGACAACGCGGCCGACCCAGAAGCGGGCTAGGCGTGCCGGAGGGACACTCCGTCCACCGCATCGCCCGGCAGTTCGACCGCAACTTCGTGGGGCACCGGGTCGCGGCATCCAGCCCGCAGGGGCGCTTCGCCGAGGGCGCCGCGGTGCTCGACGGGCAGACGGTGCGCGGGGTGCAGGCCGTCGGCAAGCAGATGTTCGTCGAGTTCGAGGGCGAGCTCTGGCTGCGCGTGCACCTGGGCATGTACGGCGCGTGGGACTTCGCCGGCGAGATCGTCGTCGACCCCACGATCGCCTCGGCGAACGGGCGCATGGGCCACACCAATCAGCGCGGCACGGTGCTAGGGGCCGATGCATTGGATGCCGCGCCCGCCGCCGCCGGCAGCGAGGGCACGATCTTCGACAGCGCCGGCGAGAATTCACTGAGCTCGATCGGGGCACCGCGCAAGGCGCGCGTGCACGTGCGCGTGTCGGAGGAGACGAGCGGTCTGCCGGATGCCCCCGGCGACGAGGACTTTCCACCCGAACCGGTGGGCGCGGTGCGCCTGCGGCTGCTCACCGACGCCACCGTCGCCGATCTGCGCGGCCCCACCGCGTGCGAGCTGCAGAGCACCGAGCAGGTCGAGGCGACGATTGCGAAGCTCGGCCCCGACCCGCTGCTCGACGATGGCCCCGTGGCCGAGCAGCGCGTGGTCGACACGATCCGCCGCAAGCCCACGCCCATCGGCCAGCTGCTGATGGACCAGGCCGTGGTGGCCGGGATCGGCAACGTGTACCGGGCCGAGATGCTGTTTCGGGCGCGGCTGAACCCGCACACCCCCGGCAAGCAGGTGCCCGAAGACATCGTGCGCGAGCTGTGGTGCGACTGGTCGCGCCTGTTGCGCGTCGGCGTCGAGACCGGGCAGATGATGACGATGGACGGTCTCTCCGGCGAGGCGTACCGGCTCGCGATGGCCAACCGTGCCGACCGGCACTGGGTGTACCACCGCGCGGGGCTGCCGTGTCGGGTGTGCGGCACCGAGATCATCGTCGAAGAGATGCAGGCGCGCAAGCTCTATTGGTGCCCTTCCTGCCAGGCGTGATCGACCGGGCCGCCGAGGCAGTGGCTTCGCCGATTCGGGGTTCCTCGACACACGCTCCGCCTCAATAGGCTGGGTGCATGCGCCAGAACCCCAGCTTCGCAATGACCGACGTCGGCGAGCTGCGCCGCCTGATCGATGCCCACCCGTGGGCGACGATCGCGAGCAGCCCCGAGGGAGGGCTCGTCGCATCGCAGTACGTCGTGCTGCTCGACCCGACTCGCGACGATCTGACCGTGATCGGCCACGTCGGCCGACCCGATGATCTGGTGCATGGCCTCGGCGAACACGAGGTGATCATCGTGTTCGAGGGGCCGAACGGCTACATCTCACCGGGCTGGTACGGCGATGTGCAGGCCGTGCCCACCTGGAACTTCGTCACCGTGCACCTGAGCGGCGTGCCCGAGATCCTGAGCGCCGAGGAGAATTATCGTGTGCTTGCCGAGATGGTCGAGCGCTTCGAGCGCGTCTTGCCGCACCCGCGGCTGATGGATGCCGCGCCGAACGACCCGGCGTTCATCGCGCGGCTCGCCGGCGGCACGGTCGGCTTCCGCCTCACGCCGACCAAGGTGGTCGCCAAGCGCAAGCTGAGTCAGAACAAGAGCGCCGAGGTGGTGGCGACGATCCTCACCGAGCTGGAGGGCGAGGGGCCCTACGCCAACCCGGCGCTGGCGGCCGAGATGCGCCGGGCGCACGAGGCGATGGCGGCCGCGCGGGCCGGGCTCGCGCAGGCACAGGCACAGACCCAGGCGCAGGCCCAGGCGCAGGTGGCCGCCGCCGACGAGGCCGCGAGGTGAGCGCCGTGGTGGGTGCGACCGTCTCGACGATCACCGATGTGCACGTCTCGGGGCCGGGTCGTGGGGGCCGCTCCGACCCGGAGCCCTCCGACGTCGTACTCGCCGGCGGCGAGATCGTCGACATCGCGCCGCGTGGCGCGTTGCGCCCGGCCGGCGAGGTGCTCGACGGGGGCGGCGGATGGCTCGTGCCCGGCCTCTGGGACCACCATGTGCACATGAACCAATGGGCGCGCACCTCCCGCCGCGTGTCGCTGGCCGATGCCCGCTCGGCGGCCGAGGCCGCGGCGCGCATCGGCGCGAGCGCGGCCGATGACGCCGGTGTGCGCGTGGGCATCGACATTCGTGACGGCCTCTGGCCGGATGCCCCGACCCTGGCCGTGCTCGATGCCGCGACCGGCGGCATCCCGAGCTATCTGCTCAGCGCAGACCTGCACAGTGTCTGGCTCAACTCGGCGGCGTTTGCGCGGGCCGGGCGCCCGGCGAATCGCCGCGGGATGCTGCGCGAGGAAGAGGCGTTCGCGGTGATGCGACACCTCGATCTGGCCGACCCGGCGCGGGTGGACGCGTGGGTGGGGGATGCCGCGGCCGACGCCGCCGCGCGAGGACTCGTGGGCGTGGTCGATCTCGACATGGAGTGGAACGAGCAGGCGTGGGCGCGCCGGATCTCGGGCGGCTTCGACGCCCTGCGCGTCGAGTTCGGGGTGTACCCCGACATGCTCGGCCGCGCGCTGACCGAGGGGCTGCGCAGCGGCGACCAGGCGCGCGGGCTGACTGGGGAGCGTGCCGCCTTCGCCGAGCTCGCCCGCGTCGGCCCGCTCAAGGTGATCTCTGACGGCTCGCTCGGCACGCGCACCGCGGCCTGCAGCCATCCGTATCCGGGCGGTGAGGATCATGGACGGCTCAACGTCGACCGCGACGAGCTGCTCGAGCTGATGACCCGCGCGACGGCCGGCGGGCTCGCCTGCGCGGTGCACGCGATCGGCGATGTGGCGTGCTCGCACGCCCTCGATGCCTTCGGCATCACGGGTGCGTGGGGCACGATCGAGCACGCGCAGCTGGTCGCGCACGTCGACATCCAGCGCTTTGCGCGCCTCGGGGTCGCGGCGAGCATCCAGCCGATGCACGCGCTCGATGACCGCGAGCTGCTCGACGCCTACTGGGCGGAGCAGACCGCGCTGGCGTATCCGATGCGCGCGCTCGCGGATGCCGGGGCGACGCTGCTGTTCGGCTCGGACGCCCCGGTCGCGCCGATCGACCCGTGGCGGAGCATCGCCGAGGCCGTTGGCCGGCGGCGCGAGGGCGAGGGCGATGGTGACGGCGGTGCGTGGCAGCCCGAGCAGGCCGTCACGGTCGAGCAGGCACTCGCGGCGTCGACCCGCGGGGGCACGGGGATCGTGCGCCCCGGGACGGCGGCCGACCTCGTGATCGTCGGAGCCGATCCGTTCACGGCGAACCCCGAGGCGCTGCGCGGGATGGCCGTGCGTGCGACGCTGCTGGGTGGGCGCGTGACGCATCTGGCGTGACGCACCTGAGCTGACGCCCCTGAGCTGACGCCGGCGAGCGACGCGTTCGAGATCGCACGCCGACGCAACGAGCAAGCGCCCCGGCATCGACCGGGGCGCTTGCTCGTTGGTGCGTCTTACTCTGCGATGTGCGAGAAGAGGAACCAGCGGTCCTTCTCGAGACCGCGCATGATCTCGACCGCGACGTCCTGGCTCGTCTGATCGATCTCACCGAGCCCGTCGATGGCGGCCTGCACGTTGGCGATCGCGGCGTCCATGTCGGCGATCACATCTGCCACGAGCACCTCGCTCTTCGCGAAGCCGGCGGGCACGGAGCTCGCCTGGGTCTTGGCGGCGACGCTCTCGAGGCGCGCGTCGACCGGGAGCCCGAGGGCCACGATGCGCTCGGCAGCGAGGTCGGCGAACGCCTGCGCGTTGGCGACCACGGCGTCGAACAGCTCGTGCACCCCGATGAAGTTGGCGCCGCGCACGTGCCAGTGCGCCTGCTTTCCGTTGACCGTGAGGGCCATGAGGTCGAGCACGATGGGCGAGAGGAACTGTGCGGCGGCGGCAGCCACATCCGGGCTTGCGGCGGTGGTGCGGGTGATCTTTGTCTTCGGCATGTTCTTCCCCTTCGTCCGTGCTCCGGGCGGGGCCGGAGGTGTTGTCTTTCATCAACGCTACTCAGCGCGAAAAATTGCGCAAGCAAGCTGAGGCTCGGCTTATCGGCGCCTGCGCGGGCGTTCGGGGCGCTCGATGCGTGTTGGGCGGGGGAGCGTGGGGCGAGCGGGTAACGTCAAGACGTGCCATCCGCAGATCATGAATTCGGCCCTCAAAACCTCGAGGCTCCCACCCAGACCCTGCGGCGTGATGCCCGCGCGAAGGGCGGGCGGATCCGCGGCGGCTTGTCGCCCGAACACGCGCAGCCCTCGCATTTCATCCCGCACATCCAGGGCCTGCGTGCCGTGGCCGTGCTGTTCGTGGTGATCTACCACTTCTGGCCCGCTCGGCTCTCGGGCGGCTTCGTCGGCGTCGACGTCTTCTTCGTGATCTCCGGATTCCTGATCACCGGTCACCTCATGCGCGAGATGAGCGACACCGGCCGCGTGCGCCTCGCCGAGTTCTGGGCGCGACGCGCGCGGCGACTGCTGCCCGCCTCCCTGTTGGTGCTGCTGCTGTGCTCGCTCGCGGTGATGTCGCCGCTGATCATGCCGCTGAGCGCGCTGCAGAACGAGGTCAGCGAGATCCTCGCCGCCACGTTCTACGTCGAGAACTGGTATCTCGCGCTCACCTCGGCCGACTACCTCGGCCACGGTGGCGACCCGACCACGGTGCAGCACTACTGGTCGCTCTCGCTCGAAGAGCAGTTCTATGTGCTGTGGCCGCTGATCATGCTGCTGGCCGCGTGGCTTGGCATCAAGGCGTTCCTCGGCCGCACACCCAGCGACGCGCGCCTGCGCGGCGTGGTCGTGGCGATCGTGCTCGTCAGCGTGCTCTCGTTCGTCTTCAACATCTGGTTCACCTTCACAAACCCGGCGCCCGCGTACTTCGTGACCTTCGGGCGCATGTGGCAGTTCGGTGTGGGCGCGCTCATCGCGCTCGTGCCGCTGCTGCGCGTACACGGGCCGGTGTTCAGCTTCGTGCTCGGCTGGGCGGGCATCATCGCCCTGCTGTACACCGCGTTCACCTTCGATGGCTCGACCATGTTCCCGGGCTACGCCGCGCTGCTGCCCACACTCGGTGCCGCCGCGATCATCGCCGCGGGCAACACCGCGCGCTGGTGGTACCCGACCCGGCTGCTGGCCATCCCGCCCATGCAGTTCGTCGGCAATATCTCGTACAGCCTGTACCTGTGGCACTGGCCGCTGATCGTGATCGCGCCGTTCGTGCCGTTTTGGGGACTGACGATCTACCATCGCGTCGCGCTGCTCGCCATCTGCTTCGTGCTCGCCTGGCTCACCCAACGGTTCGTCGAGGCGCCGGCCCGCTCCTGGAAGGTGCTCACCACCAGGCCCGCTCGCGTGACCCTCTGGGCGTCGCTGGGTGCGATGGTGCTCGTCGCCGGCGTCGCCGCCACCGCCTGGGCGGTCAACGCGCCGGCGTATGCGCAGGCGCAGCGCGACCTCGTCTCGCTGCGGGAGGAGCCACCGCCGTGCTTCGGCGCCGAATCGGTGCTCGATCCCGGATGCGTCGGCACCGACTTCGGCACCACGATCCTGCCCGACCCCGGGTTCGCCGGCGTCGACAGCCCCGCCAACGAAGAGTGCTTCGTGCAACTGAACAACGCCGGCGTCGTGTCGTGCGAATTCGGCTCGGACGAGGCATCCGCCCCTCGCATCGCGCTCGTCGGCGATAGCCACGCCTATCAGCTGCTGGCCACGTTCCAGACGATGGCCGACGCCAACGGATGGCACCTGACCACCTACTTCAAGGGGGCGTGCCCGTGGAACGCGACCCCGCTGTCGACCCCCGGTGCCTTCGGCGATGCCTGCACGCAGTGGCGTGAGGGGGTTGCGGCGTCGATCGCCGATTCGCAGTTCGACGCCGTGTTCACCTCGGCCATCGCGACCACGCCCTACGCCTCCGCCGGCTTCGACTCCTCGTTCGACGCCGCCGTCGCGGGCTACCGGGAGGCGTGGGCGAGCGTGCTCGACCGCGGCATCCCTGTCGTCACCGTCGTCGACAACCCCGTGTGGGAGACCGACCCCAACAAGTGCCTGCGCAGCAAGGGCTTCGGCAACTGCGACGCCCCCCGCTCGGAGGTGCTCACCGAGCGCGATCCGATTCGGGATGCCGCGACCGGCCTCGACGGCGTCACCCTGCTCGATTTCACGAACGTGTTCTGCGACGACGACACGTGCTTCCCCGTCGTGGGCGGCGCGAACGTGTACCGCGACCAGGACCACCTGACCGTGACGTTCGTGAACTCGTTGATGCCGCAGTACGTCATGGCGATCGAGGCGGCCATGGCGGATGCCGCGCGGGCGCAGACGCAATAGTCCGCGCGGCGCACCCGTGCCTTCTTCCGCCCGAGGCGGGCATCGGTCGCTATGGTCGAACCATGACCATCGCCGCTGATGCCACCGTCCTTTCCCTGCCCGGCGCAGAGCCCGCCCTCGACCCGACCTCGTTCATCGCGCCCGGGGCGCGCGTGATCGGTGAGGTCACCCTCGAGGAAGGTGCCAGCGTCTGGTACAACGCCGTGCTCCGCGCGGATTCCGCACCCATCACCCTGGGCGCCGGCAGCAACATCCAAGACAACGTCTCGGTGCACGTCGACCCGAACTCGCCGGTGGTCATCGGCCGCGACGTCTCGGTGGGCCACAACGCGGTCGTGCACGGGTGCACGATCGGCGACGGTTCGCTGATCGGCATGGGCAGTGTCATCCTCTCCGGCGCCGTGATCGGCGCGGGATGCCTCATCGCGGGCGGAGCGGTCGTGCTCGAGGGCATGATCGTGCCTGACGGCTCGCTCGTCGCCGGCGTGCCTGCCAAGGTGCGTCGCCCCCTCAGCGAGGAGGAGCGCGGCCGCCTGCTGCGCAACGCGCTCATCTACCGCGAGCACACGGCCCGGCACAGCGCCGCGGTCGAGATCGCCGACTGAGCGAGATCGCGGCCGAGACGCCGCGTGGCGTGCGAATCGCATGAGTGCGGTGCAACGTCATGCAGCCAGTGCAACGTCATGCAGGTGGAGGGGCTGACGAGAATCGAACTCGCATCATCTGTTTGGAAGACAGAGGCTTTACCACTAAGCTACAGCCCCGAATCGCGCGGAAATCCGCCCGGAATTCGAGTGTGTTCTTGGGCGCCGCCCCCTCTCGCGGGCAGTGCACTCCACCATGCTAGTGCATCGCAGGATGCGCACTTGTCGCCCCCGTGACGGCGCGGAGCGTTGGCAAAGGCAATCTCGGCTAGACTTCACGAGGTCGTTTCTGCGTTCGCGCACGGAGGCGATTCGCGCAAGATCACCGGGGCGTAGCTCAGCTTGGTAGAGCGCCCGCTTTGGGAGCGGGAAGTCGCAGGTTCAAATCCTGTCGCCCCGACTGAACGACCGTGTCCTGCTGCGCGGAATAACTTATGCAGCCTTATCCCCTCGCGACCAGGAGTATCCAGGCCAGGAGCATCCGGGCGGGGACACCCACAAGGAGAACACAACACATGGTGAAGAGCACCATCGAGAAGCTCAGCCCGACGCGCGTGAAGCTCACGATTACCGTGACCCCTGAGGATCTCAAGCCGAGCATCGCGCACGCGTACGAGCACATCGCGCAGGACATTCAGATCCCCGGGTTCCGCAAGGGCAAGGTGCCGGCGCCGATCATCGATCAGCGTGTCGGTCGCGGCGCCGTGATCGAGCACGCCGCGAACGAGGGCCTCGACGCCTTCTTCCGTGCCGCGATCACCGAGCACGACCTCAAGGTGCTGGGCCGTCCCAGCGCCGACATCACCCAGTGGCCGAGCGAGAAGGACTTCTCGGGCGACCTGGTCGTCGATGTCGAGGTCGACGTGCGTCCCGAGTTCGAGCTCCCGGCCCTCGAGGGGCTGAAGATCGAGGTCGAGGCCGCCGAGATCGATGAGGCGGCGATCACCGAAGAGCTTGACCGCATGCGTGCGCGCTTCGGCACGCTCGTGACGGTTGACCGTCCCGCCGCCAAGGGCGACTTCGTCGAGCTCGACCTGGTCGCCACCATTGCGGGCAACGAGGTCGACCGCGCCGCAGGCATCTCCTACGAGGTGGGCTCGGGCGAGCTGCTCGAAGGCATCGACGAGGCCATCGACTCGCTCACCGCGGGCGAGGAGACCACCTTCAAGAGCGATCTGCTCGGGGGTGACCACGCCGGCGAGGCCGCCGAGGTCTCGGTCAAGGTCGTTGCGGTCAAGGAGCGCGAGCTCCCCGAGGCTGACGACGACTTCGCGCAGATCTCGAGCGAGTTCGACACGATCGACGAGCTGCGCGAGAGCCTCAAGGACCGCGTGGTCGAGCAGCACACGTTCACCCAGGGTGCGACGGCTCGCGACCTGCTGATCGACAAGCTCCTCGAGCTCGTCGAGCTTCCCGTCCCCGCGTCGCTCATCGAAGACGAGGTGCACCGCCACCTCGAGGGCGAGAACCGCCTCGAGGACGACGAGCACCGTGCCGAGGTGACCGAGGCGAGCGAGAAGCAGTTCCGCACGCAGATCCTGCTGGACGCCTACGCCGAGAACCTCGCCGTCCAGGTCTCGCAGGAGGAGCTCACCCAGTACGTCGTGCAGTCGGCTCAGCAGTACGGCATGGCGCCGCAGGAGTTCATCCAGGCCCTCGACGCGGGCAACCAGATCCCCGCGCTCATCGGTGAGATCGCCCGCAACAAGGCGCTCGCGCTTGCGCTCGGCAAGGTCACGGTCGTCGACACCAAGGGCGAGACCATCGACCTTGGCGCGTTCACCGCCTTCGCCGACCAGGACAAGGCCGAGGAAGAGGTTGTCGCTGAGGCTGAGGAGATCGTCGAAGAGGCTGAGGCCGCCGACGACGCCGAGAACGACGGCAAGTAGTTCGCGTACCGGCTGCTGGCCGGGATCGCACAACGGGGGCGTGGATGCTGCGGCATCCACGCCCCCGTTCGCCTGTGCGGCGCGAATCTATGCCCAGGGCGAACACGGCCGGTGAGCGCGGCACCGCCCGGTAGATTTCTTGAGGACGCACTACCGAAGGGGAGCAACGATGGCCGAACCACTGGTCGCTACGAGTGTCTTTGACAGACTTCTGCGAGATCGCATCATCTGGCTGGGGTCGGAGGTGCGGGACGAGAACGCAAACGAGATTTGCGCGAAGATTCTCCTCCTCGCCGCCGAGGACCAGGAGAAGGACATCTACCTGTACATCAACTCGCCCGGCGGCTCGATCACCGCGGGCATGGCGATCTACGACACGATGCAGTTCGTTCCGAACGACATCGTGACCGTCGGCATCGGCATGGCTGCCTCGATGGGTCAGCTGCTGCTTAC
>JAGQTK010000052.1 GCA_020439065.1 Microthrixaceae bacterium | reverse complement strand
ATCACACGGTGGCCGCGCTTACGTCGTGAACGACGAGCCAGACCACCGCGCGCTACACCACTATGCGGGACTCAACTTGCATTCCTCAGCGCGGAAGGACTCGCACGAGTTTCCGTGTTGCTCGAGAGCGATGTCGATCCGGGTCTCCCCGAGAAATGGGGTTGGCTGTCAGAGCAGCGCCACGTCCCGGGTATCACGTCTAATATGTCATCCTGCTGGTGTCGGGGGCAGAGTGAACTGGACTAGCGACTGCTTCCCGGTCAGCTGATGCGACGAGAGGAGTTCTCGTACTCGCGTATCATTTCTCCACACCTCGTTGGTTGCGATGGCTCGTGCAAAGCTGGCGACGCGCTGCTTCATGTCGTCGAGCCCCGTCGGGGTTAGTATCCTCGCTCCCGTCGGAGGCGTTCCATCCGTACGATGTGTGGAGTCCGGGTGTACGAGAACTGGAATTGAGCTCGTCGTGGCCCCGTAATGCTGCGCATGCCAACTGACGTGGCCGGATAGCTGGTCGAGTTCGTCTTTGATGATCCGGGAGTCAGGACGAACCACCCCTGTTTTCAGCTCGAGTAGAAGTCGAAGGTCATCGCTCACTGACCACAGCGCATCAGGGCCGGTGCTGTATAGCTTGTCAGGCCGTTCTGCAGCGAAACCAAGATGCTCGCCAAGATCGGAGAAGGCTTGTTCAGCAGCGGATACGCGCGATGAATCGAACGCCATGTCTGCAAGCATCATCGTGAACCCGAGCTCTAGTTCGACACCGCTCGAGTACTTGTTCACGAGGAATTCGGAGGCGGCCCGTGCCTGCTCGGCTGTCGCGCGGAGGCGTTGTACTGGTGGCACAACGCGTGGAAGAACGACGTTGATATTGGCAAGTCGCGCCTGCCGGAGTATTGCCTGCGCGGCGTCCGGATCGACAGCGTGCATGTACGCGGCAGCTTCTTCTTTGTACCAGCCGGCTTGATAGGCATCCCCGATGCCGGACAAAGCATCAGTGATCGTTCGGGATGCTTCCAACGGCTGCCCGGCCCTAGCTAGGTCGAAAGCCCGTCGTCTGGCGACGGCCACGGCAGATACGTGGCCGTCGTGGTCATACTGTATATTCGCCTTCGCCTCGCTGCTAGCGCGCAGCCAGTCTCCGTCACGCGCGAGAAACATGTTCAGAACTTCGCGAATTGCTGACGTACCGAGCCGCTCGATCTGCGAACCAATATCCAGGCTGAGGTCGATCTGAGCTCGAGTCGCGGGGGAGTAGCGGTCTCGATACGTCGGGTTGCTCAGCGTCATCGCAAGATCGGGGCCAAGGAGCAAAACTGCGCAGTAATCTTCAGCGTCTCGAACGCCGCGCCCCATACCCTGTTCGATCTTCTGCACCTGCCGCGCTGCGAACGTATCTGTGCCGGCAAGCGCGCTCGCTTCCCGCGCCTCATGCGGGGAAAGGGGGAATGGTACGCCGTCGACGACGAGAAGACGACACGCGTCATCTGGCAGATCCACCCCGTCGTACTTATTCACAAGGACGACCAGTCCGAGGTGCTCACCGCCCTTCATGCGCTCGATCACCGGTCGCATGTCGGTTACGTGACAGGTATAGTCCGCGAACTCGCGCCATCGAGCCGCTCGTGCGTCGGATGGTACGAGCACAACTACGTTTACCGGCGCAGCGTTTGGGGCGCCGGTGCCTTCCCGGTCACCTTGAGAGTATTGATGTACCAGTTCACGAACTGCATCCTCACCTAGCGACGGATTCAGTGCGAGGGGCGCGAGGATAAGTCGGTCGCCGAGGTCGGCTGCGCGCGCTGGTGTGACTGGTTCGACAACGTCCTCCGCGCTCGCTCCTAGTTCCGTTACAAGGACGCTGTCATCGGCGAGCGTCGCCGTGAGATAGATGCGCCGACGGGCCTGCGCGAACGCAGGAATCAGCTCAATCGGGGAGCAACGCGGCCTAATCTCGATCTCCGTCGTCGTGACTGCTGCCGAAGCCAGCGATATCGACTGTCGCAGTAACGGCCATGCATAGAAGATCCATTTGTTCTGGGCGTCCGCACCGTATGGTTCAAGGATTTCGAGTACCTCGGATTCGCGTGCTTTCCAATCCCAGAACGGGATCGGAATTGGGGCCGAAGGAACACCTGAGTCGATTGCCCGCCATGCCGATTCGCTTTGTTGCTTTAGGCCATCAGCGAAGAGCGAGGTGAGTCGTTCGTATGCCGCGCTCTCCCGCGGAATCGTGACTGCAAATTGGTGCTCAGCGATAGACAACGCGGCGTGCGCGTCATCGACGATTACTGTGCCTGCACGTCGGATGGGGCGTCCGCTTCCAACGACGCCGAACGCGCTACGTCCGTTGATGAGCTTATGGAAAGTCGCTATTAGGATGCTCTCGCTCGACCAGAAACGCACATCGTTGATGTCGGTAGTGACTGATATTCCAAGCCTCTCGGCCTCCGCAACAACCTGAGTCGGCAGAAACGTATCGGGCGTGAGGTAGATCGCAGGGCCAACCCCCTCGTTCAGGCTTGACTGTGCGATCAGTAGCCCGGCTACGGTTTTGCCTCCGCCCGTGTTCTGTTTGATGACCACGTCACGCCGGGAGCGCTTGTTGAACCAGCCCTCCAGCACCTCACCTTGTTCGAGTCGGAGTCGCGGCCAAGGCTTGTAAGGCAGCCCCGTGAAAATGTCTCTCGGGTGGATCAGCGCTGCGCGTTGGCTCGCGCCGACGCGTGTAAAGTCGATCGGCATGGTGTCTCCTCGCGATGGGGGGAATATGTCCATTCTGCACAAATCATGATCTTGAGATGATGTGTGCTTTGGATACGTCCCCTGGTCCCTCCGGTGTACTCGCCGCTTCTTGCCTAGTCGCTTTCGACAACTCCTGTGGCCGATACGAAACTGGCTTGTTCAAACCCCCCGGACGCTGCCGTGGAACCGCGAGCTTCCGCAAGAAATCAGGGGTGAGGTTGCTCTGTGAAAGGTTTGAACCGAGGTCGAGAGTGCCAGCAAGTGAAAAACCCCCGCTCCGGCGGGGTTTTCTTGTTGTGTCGGGCTACTTTGGTGTCGGCTACTCGCCGCTGGCGCCGTCCTGCCAGCCGCCGGTCGCGCCCACGAGGCCGTCGATGGCGTCGTTCCAGGCGTTCTGCGTCTGCGGAGTCCAATCGTCGCCGAGGATGTCTTGGAAGGTGTCGCGGACCACCTCGTAGTAGCGGTTGAACTTCTCGTTGGGCACCCCGAGGTGGAAGTGGTTGATGCGCTCTGAGTTGACCATGGTCAGGCTCGAGTGCTTTCCCTCGAGATGCTCGAGCAGGGCGACGACCGTGACTCGGAACATGTTCTGACGCGCAAGCTCGCCGCTCGATTCATGGCGAAAGAGCTGCTTGAACTCGGGGTACTCGGTGAACAGGCGCTCGTAGACCTGCGCAGAAGGATCATCAGTGATCTCTGCGACGCGATCGAGGCTTTCAAGAATCAGTGTGGCTGCATCGCTCATGGCGCGAGCCTAGCGAGCGCGAGGCCCGTCATCCACCGGTGGCACGGATCAAGCTCTCGATGGCTTCGTTCCACGCGTGTTCCGTCGCCGGGGTCCATTCGTCGCCGAGAATCTCACGGAAGGTGTCGCGGACCACTTCGTAGTAGCGGTCGAACGACGCGTTCGGCACGCCGATGTGGGCGTGGTTGGTGCGTTCGGAATTGACCATGCCCACGCTCGCGGGCTTGCCCTCGAGGTGCTCGAGGAGTGCCACCACCGTGACCTGGAACATGTTCTGCCGGGCAAGCAGTCCGTTCGGTTCGAAGCGGAACAGCGGCTTGAACTCGGGGTACTCGGCGAACAGGCGCTCGTACACGGGGGCCGAGGGATCATCAACGAGCTCGGCGACGCGATCGAGGCTCTGAAGGACCAGTTCTGCGGACTCAGTCATGGTGCGATGCTACCCAGTGACCCGCCCGGGTGAAGCGTCTGTGTCACAGGAAATTTGTGCCGGCGCGCCACACGCGCCACACCACGCGGGGGTGCGCGGTGTGCACAGCTGCGGAGAGCCCGCCCGCGCCGATTGGGCTCTTGCGGGCGGGCTCTCGGTCGCGCGGCGGTCAGCGGGGAGCTAGTCGTTCGAGCTGACCGATGCGGCCGAGGCGGCCGACGGGGGTGTTGCCGGCGAGGTGATGGAGGGGGCGCTCGGAGCGCTGACCGGGCTTGGGGTGCTCGGTGCGCTGGGCGCGCTGGTAGCGCTGGGCGCGCTGACTGCGGCCGGGGCGACGGCGCTCACCGCGGAGGGCGCGGAGCTCGTGCTGACGACGGTCACGACCGAGTCGGAGCGCTGCTGCAACGTCACCGTGTCGACATCGAGCACACCGGTGCGGCCGTTCAGCTCGCTCCCGGGAACCACCTTGCCCGAGCCGTCGTGCAGGTCCATGTTGGCAGCGCTCGCGGCGGCGGTGCCACCGATCACGCCGAGGCCGATGAGTCCTGCGGTGCCGTAGGCGATCCACTTCTTGCTGATCATGATGACCTTCTTTCCCACACTTCGAGGAGCGTGTGCTTCGTTGTGCTTCAAGTCTGATCGGCCCGGCTAAGTCGGATCCAAGGCGATCATGAGACCGGGCTTAGGGTCAGGCATCCAGTGGTTCTTGGGGCGTCAATTCGCGAGCTGATCTGCAGATCGTGCTAACCGGTAGAAACGATGGTGGTAGGTGATGTCGGTGACGCGGGTGAATCGTCGGCCGGGGCGGGCGGCACGGGCGAGACCGGTGCGGCGGGAGCGGGTGGGGCCTCGACCGCGGATCCCGGGCCGGAGGCCGCGCTGCCGGCGGTTGCGATGGTCAGCGTGCCATCGGCCTTCTCAACGAGGTGCACGGGGGAGTCGCCGAGCACACCACCGCCCGTGCCGACGAGCGGGCCCGCGGGCAGGGTCTGCCCATCGCGCGAGTGCAGCTCCATCGCGTTCGCGCCGATCACGGCGCCGGCGGCAAGCACGCCCAGGCCGATGACCCCGGCCGAGCCGTAGACGACCCATTTGGCTGCCATGTCCGTCCCCTCGATCGCGGTTGGTGCGGTGGCACGGTCACCGCGGCGGCGCACGCTGCCACGGCAGCACCTGGCGACCATGCAACCACTCTGCTCGCATCGGCTAAAGCGCGCGCAAGCCCCGTATGAGAGAACTCTTAGAGTGTGGCGGCACGGGCTACGCCTCGTGCAGCACGCGCGCGGCCGACTCGATCAGCCGGGTGGCGCGGGCGTGCATGCCCGCCTCGCTTGCGCCGAGGGCATGAGCGAGGGGATGGATGGCCGTGAGCGGGCGCATCCGGGAGGTCTGCGGCATCCACCGTGCCGACGCCTCGGCCGCGATGGCAGCCCAGCGTGCGGCGTCGGGCCCCGCGCTGCCCGCGCCTTCTTGCGCCATGGCGACACTCGCGAGCGCATGCGCGAGGAACGCAGCGGAGTCGTCGGCGGGGTCGCCCCGACCTGCGGTGTCGAGGTCGATGAGTCCGGTCACGGCCCCGTCGGGGCCGAGGAAGATTTGCCCCAGGTGCAGATCGCCGTGCACGGTCACTCCCGCGCCGCCCTCGGCGAACGGCGCGGCCTCGAGTGCGTCGCGCGCGCGGGCGGCGACGTCTCGCGCGAGCGCCTGCGCCGGGGCCGACCCGGCGAGCGAGTCCGCGAGCCGGTTTGCGTACCAGTGCTGCTGGGCGCTGAGCGAGGCGCGCGCCGGCACGCCGAGGGGCGCGGCCGCGAGCCGGGTGCGGAGCGCGTCGATCGCGTCGATGAGCGCGGCGGGCGGTGGCGCGTCGCGAGCGTCGGCGGGTGCACCGTGCGCCGCGCCGAGCACGAGCAGTCCCTCCGGCGACCACGCCAGCACCTCCGGGGTGGGGAGCCCGTGGGCGCGCAGTGTGCCGTGGATGCCGGCGATGCGCTCGACGCGCGACGGTCGCACGATCTTCACCCAGGCGGTGCCCTGCGTGTGCGGGGCACGGAGCACCGCGCGGCGGCCCGGCCGGTACGCGACCAGCTCGGGCAGCGCCGTGCTGTGCAGGCCGATGCGTGCGAGGAGGGTGCTGGCGGCCTCGCCGAATGCGGCCGGGGCGAGCGCCGGCAGGTGCGGATCGGCGGGGTGCAGCCAGATGCGCGCGTCGGGGCGATCGGGATCGCCGAGCGCGAGGCCGGTCTCGTGCGGCACCGGCGTGCCGGAGGTGTCGACGTAGTAGACGACTTCGCGCGTGGGCGCGGCGGGTGAGCTGGGCGTGCTGGCCGCACCGGGCGTGCCGGTCGCACCCGCTGCAGCGGCCTGCGGCCATTCGAACGTGCGGAACCCCGCGATCGAGCCGGTCCCGAGGGGCTCGCGGCTCACGAGCTGCAGCTCGCCTGCGTCGACCCCCGCGGCTTCGCGCAGCGCGTCGCGCAGCAGCCGGGCTTCGGGCAGGCGCTCGGATGCGGCATCCATCGCGTTCGTGCTCATGTCTCTCATCTCAGCAGTTCGCGGGCAGGGCACCCACCTGCGGGGCGGGTCCTAAGAGCACTCTCACACTTGCCTTCATCTTGGCCGGGCGAGGGTAGACATACTGGAACGGTGGGTATGCAGGGGGATGCGCAGCCGGGACAGCAGGTGCCCGCCGCCGGGCGAGCCTCGCGGCGCGGCCGCCGTCGCCTCCCGCACATCTCGGTGCGCACCCGATTGATCACGGTGATCGCGCTCGTCTCGGCGCTCGGCATGCTCTCGGTCGGGGTGATCGTCTACGCGGTGGAGCGCCAGCGCATCGTCGCCCAGATCGAGGAACGCCTTGAGGTTGCGCTCGAGTCGGCGCGCTTCATCGTCGAAGACGGCGAGGTCGGCTCCGGCGAATGGGCCTCCGCCACACAGGCGCTCGCGGCCGTGGTGCAGCGCGTCGCGCCCGACGACAACACCGGTGCGATGGGAATCGTCGATGGCCGCGCCGCCCTCGTGCCCGGCGTGCCACTCGACGTCGATCTGCAGGACTTTTCCGGCCTCGTGCCACGCGTGATCGCCGAGACGGAGCGCTCCGGCGCGGTGATCGGCAGCTTCACGTTCGAGGGCGACACGATTCGGTATCTCGCCACCGCGCTCACGATCGAGGGCTCACCCGCGCCTAACACCGTGCAGTTCGTGATGGCGTACGACGTGGGCGCTGAGCTGCGCGAGATCGATACCGCGGCGCGGGTGTTCCTGATCGCGGCGGCGTCGGCCATCGTCGTGATCGTCGTTGTCGGCGCGCTCGTGGCCTCGCGCCTGCTGCGCCCGGTGCGCGAGATGCGGCGCATGGCCGAGCGCATCTCTGGGCAGGCGCTGTCTGAGCGCCTCCCCATCCGCGGCAACGACGACGTCTCGCAGCTGGCGAGCACCATGAACGACATGCTCGATCGCCTCGATGGGGCGCTCGAATCGCAGCGCAGCCTGCTCAGCGACGTGGGCCACGAGCTGAAGACGCCGATCACGATCGTGCGCGGGCACGTCGAGGTGATGGATGCCGCGAACCAGGCAGACGTCGAAGAGACACGTGCGCTCGTGGTCGACGAGCTCGACCGCATGGGGCGCCTCGTGCAAGACCTTGCGCGCGCCGCGGCGCTGCACGGGCCCGCCCCGGTTCGCCCGCTGCAGACCGACGCGGCCGATTTGACCGAGCACATCATCCGCCTCGCCAGCGCCACCCCGGGAGCCGAGGTGACCGCGGGCGAGGTCGCGGATGTGGTGGCGCCACTGGATGGCGAGCGGTTGACACAGGCGATGCTGCAGCTGGTGCAGAATGCGGTCTCTCACGGTGACGGCGAGATCGTCATCGGCAGCGCCGTGGTCGGCGACAGCATCGAGTTCTCGGTCCGCGATCATGGTCCGGGCGTCCCCGACGGCGACAAGGCGCGCGTCTTCGAGCGCTTCCAGCGCGGCGGGGAGCGCGACGGCGGCGACGGCGCTGACGGCGCTGCACCCCATGCCCCCGGGAGCGGGCTCGGGCTTGCGATCGTGCAGACCATCGCGCGCGGTCATGGGGGTCTCGCACGTGTCGGCGACGCCCCGGGCGGCGGCGCCGTGTTTGTCATCAGCGTTCCGCTGGGCGCTCGGGGGATGCCGCGCCCTGCGGCCCCTCGCATCCCCGCGACGCCCACCACCAACCCCGGCGACGCCGCAGCGTCGTCGCACGACGATGGAGCACCATGGCCTCGATCCTGATCGCAGACGACGAGAAGCGCATCTCGAGCTTCATCGACAAGGGGCTGCGCGCCGCGGGGTACGCGACGACGATCGCGGGCAACGGCCCCGACGCCCTCGCGCTCGCGCTCACCGATGAGTTCGATCTCATGGTGCTCGATGTGGGCATGCCGGGGTTCGACGGCTTCGAGGTGCTTGAGCGGCTGCGCGGCTCCGGCTCGCGCCTGCCGGTGATCATGCTGACCGCCCGCGTCGAGCTGGTCGACACGCTCGCCGGGCTCGAAGGCGGCGCCGATGACTATCTGGGCAAGCCGTTCCGCTTCGACGAGTTGCTTGCCCGCATCCGGCTGCGCATGCGCTCGACGGATGCGGCCGCCACCACCGCGCTGCAACACCGCGATATTGCACTCGACGTGCGCACGCGCAAAGCGACGGTGGGGGATCGCTCGGTCGAGCTCTCGGCGCGCGAGTTCGCCCTCGCGGAGGAGCTCGTGCGCAACGCAGGGCAGGTGTTGAGCCGTGAGCAGCTGCTGAGCCGGGTGTGGGGGTACGACTTCGATCCGGGGTCAAACGTGGTCGATGTGTACATCGGCTACCTGCGCTCGAAGCTCGGCACCGAACACATCACCACCGTGCGCGGGGTGGGCTTTCGGCTCGAGTAGCCGCCCGGTTACAGCTCCAGGTGCTCTCCGGGCTCGAGCACAACGAAGCTGCCGCCGCCCTGCTCCGCGGCCCACGCCAGGCGCCCGTGCCCCATCTGCTGGCCGATGCGCGAGAGGGTCATCTCGTGGATCGGGAATGCCTGCCTCGGCGCCACGGCGCGCACGAAGTCCATGGCCTCACCGATCTTGAGCCAGGGCGCACCGATCGGCGCCGCGAGCACGGGAACCTCCACGCCTTCGGGTACCGCGTACGAATCGCCCGGGTGATACAGCGTCTCGTTCACCAGCACGCCGACGTTGTCGACCACCGGCATGGATTCATGGATCACGGCGTGCTTGCCGCCGAAGAAGCGCAGGGTGAACGGCTCTGCGATGATCTCCTCGCCCGGCGCGACGACGGTGACCTCGATGCCCTCGGCCGCCGGCGTGCCGGCGATCGCATCGGCGACGCCCTGGGGCGCGAAGATCCGCGCGTCGGGCGACATAGCGAGGATGCGAGTCAGGTGTTCGGGCGTCCAGTGGTCGGCATGCTCGTGGGTCACCACGATCGCCACCACCTGCGTCAGCTGCTCCGGCAACAGGGTGTAGCCCCCGATATCGATCATGAGGCGGCTGCCTTCGGTCTCGATGGTGAGGGCGGCGTGCTCGTGTTTGGTGACTCGCATGCCCCGAGTCAATCGGGTTCGCGCCACTGAAGGCAAGCGCCGTGGGTCAGCGTGACGGATAGGGCGACGGATGCTGCGACGTGGGCGTGCGGAAGCGTGCTCGCGCCGTCACCGCTACCGCCCCCGATTCCGGGTGTGCCACGAGGCCGACACGCCCGGAATCGGGGTGAGGAATCCCTCGATTTGGAGAGCATGTTCCGGCTGTGGCATACTCATCTAGTTGCGACTTGGCCCCATCGTATAGCGGCCTAGTACGCCGCCCTCTCACGGCGGTAACGCGGGTTCGAATCCCGCTGGGGTCACCAACAAGAAAACCCCCGGTTATCCGGGGGTTTTCGCATTCCTGCCGCAGGGCGCTGCGGAGGCGCTACGCTGCTTTTGGCAACAGATTGGCAACATCGGGCTATCGGCCAAAAAGAGTGGATCGTGTTGGGCGTGTCAGGCGTTGCCCGCGGTGCCAGCGCGTAACCAGAGGCCTTCCTCGGCGCTGAGCCCGGTGTCGTAGAGCACGGGTCCAGGGTCTGGTTCAGTGAGTGCTGGCCGCGCCGGTTTCGTGGGCCGGGACTTGTGTTCGGCGAGGACTCTGCCCGGGTCTGGATGCTCGGTGTGCAGGTACAGCCACCACTCGATCAAGCGGCGCTGATGCTCCTCGCTCATGCCGCGGTGATGGAGCAGCAGGAGCCGCATGGGCGAGTTCGTGCCACCCTCGATCCCGTTCGTGGTCGACGGCACTCCCAGGTGCTGAAGGTCGGCGTCGAGGAAGGTGAAGAGGTGCCCGCGCCCGATCACTCGGCGGAGTACCTGATAGCCGGAGCGGAGCCGCTGGTGGGTGTACCACCACTGCTGCGTCGTCCGCACCCAGGATGGCACCTCCGTGGTGGTCTTACGGTAGCTGCGCTCTTTCGTGAGATGCAGGAACTCGGACTCCCACTCGATAAGGAGCTTCGACCAGGCGGCCGCGTCGTCGGCACTCTTCACGCGGGTGAGCTTCAGGGCGAGACCCCACAATGCCTTACCAGCAGCTGTTTTCGATCGGGTGGTGACGTACTTGCGGACGTTGCGCTGCAGGTGCACGAGGCAGCGCTGCACCCGCGTGTTTGGCCAGTGTTCTTTCAACGCGGCGTGCATGCCGGGGCCGCCGTCACACACCACCGCGACGGGTTCGGGGAGCCGCTTGAACAGTTCTCCCCAGGCTGCCTGCGACTCTCGGGCGCACCATTGGGCGGCGACGACGTTCCCGTCTGCTCGGGCGGTGAGGATGCACCATCCGGTTCGGAGGTTGAATCCATCGATCTCGACCACATCATGTATGACCCCGGTGACGGGGATGCTCGGGCGCAGTTCCCAGCACCAGGTAATCCGTCGTCGGAACGAGCGCCC
>JAGQTK010000051.1 GCA_020439065.1 Microthrixaceae bacterium | reverse complement strand
CGCCTCAACCAGACGCTGAACACCCCCGCCCTCTCGACGCTCCTGCTGATGCAGAACCAGATCGACTGGATCAACGCCAGCGGTGGCCTGCAGTGGGCCGGCGAGCGCACCGAGACCTCGTCGTCGGCGCTGTACGCGTGGGCCGAGGCATCCAGCTTCGCGACGCCGTTCGTCACCGACCCGGCGCACCGCTCCTCCGTGGTTGCCACCATCGACTTCAACGACGATGTGGATGCCGCGGCCATCGCGAAGACGCTGCGCGCCAACGGCATCGTCGACACCGAGCCGTACCGCAAGCTGGGTCGCAACCAGCTGCGCATCGCGACGTTCGTGTCGATCGAACCGGCCGATGTGGTCGCGCTGATCGGTGCCATCGAATACGTGGTCGACTCGCTCTAACCGCGAGTGAGACGAGGAAAGGCCGCGCGATTCGCGCGGCCTTTCCTCGTTCCCGGGCGCCATCCGGCGCCGGGTGCTCAATAGCTCCGGTCGGTGCCCTCGGGGTCATCGGCGTCGTCGAGGTCGTCGTCCGAGTCGTCGTCGGACGCCTCGACATCGTCATCCTCGTCGTCGTCTTCATCCGAGTCATCGTCATCGTCATCCGACTCGTCGTCATCGTCGTCGTCATCCGACTCGTCGTCATCGTCGTCGTCCGACTCGTCGTCGTCCTCATCCGAGTCATCATCGTCGTCGTCCGAGTCGTCGTCCTCGTCGTCTTCGTCGATGTCGACGCCGTCGAGATCGCCCGAGTGCAGCGTCGCCGAGCCGTCGGTCTCGAAGTCGTCTTCGTCGATGTCGTCGAGCTCGTCGAGTTCGTCGAGGTGCGCATCGCCCTCGGCGTCGTCATCCGTCTCGTCGGCCTCGCCCGCGGCCTCGCGTGCGGCCGCCGCGGCAGCCTGCGCGGCCTGGTACTCGGCCAGGCGCACGGCCCACGGCACCCACTCCGGGGCCAGCAGTGCGCCCTCGGCGGGCATCAGCTCGGCCTCGAGCACGGTCGGCTCGGCACCCTCGACACGGGCGAGCGTGACGGTCCACAGCCACCCCGGGTATCCGAGCATCCGATTCTCAAAGCGCAGCGAGAGCAGGTTCTCGCCCTCGACGACGTACCCGGCGATGTCGCCGATGGTCGCCTCCGGGGTGATCTCGAGCAGCGCCGCGCGCGCGAGATCGTGCGACTCGAGCAGGCGCGCGTCGGGCACGGGCGTGGCGCCCGGCTCGGGCGTGGCTGCAGGCGTCTGCTCCGCCCCGGTGTGGGGGGCGGCCGCGTCGTGCACGTGCTCGGCGTCAGACATCCAGCTCGTCCGCGACCTTGCGCAACACGGTTGCGACCTTCCGGGTGTGCGACGCCGAGGGGTATCGGCCGTGGCGAAGATCGCCGCCGAGCCCGTCGAGCAGCTTCACGAGATCCTCGATGATGACCGCCATGTCGTCAGCGGGCTTGCGCTTTTGCCGTGCGAGGCTCGGCGGCGCGTCGAGGACGCGAACGGACAGCGCCTGCAGCCCGCGCTTGCCGTCGGCGACACCGAACTCGAGGCGGGTGCCGGCTTTGGGCGCCGGGGCGCCGGCGGGGAGTGCGGAGGCGTGCAGGAAGACGTCCTGGCCGTCATCGGAGGCGATGAAGCCGAACCCCTTCTCCTCGTCGTAGAACCTGACCTTGCCGGTGGGCATGTGCGAACCTCGATAGTTGTCTTGCTCCCGCGAGGGAGATGTGTGTACTCCGCTGGGGAGCTGAAGAAATGAGGAGACCAGATGGGTCATCCAGCTCCCCAGCTTAGGCCACTGGCAAGAGGGGCCCTAGGGCCCGAGTAGGCTGGCTCGAATGAGCACGCCAACTCCCACCAACGAACCGCAGCCCGGGCCGATCGACCGCCTGCTCTCCTACGTCGCGTTGGGCCTCGTCGCCGTGTCGATCATCTCGATGTTCGTCGTCCTCATCGCCCGCTGGCTCAACCCCGCGACCGATTTCGACGCCTTCGGCTGGCAGTTCGCGGCGAACATCCCCGTGTTCGGCCTGCCCATCGCGTTCGTGCTGATCATCATCCTGCTGATCCTCAACTTCGTGCGAAAGTCGCGGGCCCGCCGAGAGGGCTGAGCACCCCCAGCCGGGCCCACCCAACCGGGCCCACCCCGCCGGGTCAGCCGCGCGCCGCGCGATACCGCAGAAACACGAAGCCGTCCTCGTCGCTGAGCGCGTGCACAAGCCGCAGCTCGCGGCCGCGCTCCGGCGCGCCCTGTACGATGCGTGGCGCGCTGCCGCCCACCAGCAGCGGGCTGAGCGTCAGGCAGACCTCGTCGACGAGCTCGGCCTCGGCCAGCTCCCCGAACAGGTGCGGCCCGCCCTCGCACAGCACCTGGGTCAGCCCCAGCTCGGCCAGCTGCGCCAGCGCCTCGGCCAGGTCGACGGCGTCGTCGCCGCACACCAGCACATCGGCGACGGCGGCGAGCGCCGCGCGACGCTGCGCCGGCGCGGCCGCGCAGGTCACGACGATGGGCCGCGTGGTCGCCTCGGTGAAGAAGGGATGCTCCACCCCCACGTCCAGGCTCCGCGACACCATGGCAAGCCGCGGCTGAGCCGGGAGCCCCTGCGACTCACGCCACGAGGCATCCACGGTCTCGAGGCGCAGCCCGCCGTAGCCCTCGGCGCGAACGGTGCCCGCGGCCACGAGCACGACGTCGCACATCGAGCGCAGCACCTGCATCAGCCGGCGATCGCCCTCGCCGCCCAGCGCGCCGCTGAGCCCGCCGAGCGTGACCGCACCGTCGAGGCTCGAGACGAAGTTCATGCGCACCCGTGAGATCTCGCGGTCCGGGAGCGCGTAGGCGGCGCGGAGTTCGTCGCGATCCTGCATCAGTCGTTTCCTTCCGGCCGCATGTTGTGCAGCAGATACTCGGGCTCGCGCCAGCCGAGGATCGCCTCGACCATGCGCAGCGCGTCGACGGTCTCGACGACGTTGTGGGCCCGCACGATGCGGGCGCCGTGCAGCACGCAGTAGACGGCGGCGGCGAGCGAGCCGGCGACCCGCTCGTGCCGCTCGCGGCCGAGCGATTCCCCGATGAAGTCCTTGTTCGACAGCGCGACCAGCAGCGGGTAGCCGATGGCCGCGATGTCGTCGAGGTGCCGGGTGATCTCGAGCGTCTGCAGGGTGTTCTTGTTCAGGTCGTGACCCGGGTCGATGATGATGCGCTCAGGCGCGATCCCCCGCTGGAGGGCGAGGGCGGCCCGCTCCCACAGGAACGCCCCGACCTCGGCGGTCACGTCGTCATAGTGCGGCAGTGGATGCTGCGTGCGCGGCGTCGCGAGACTGTGGGCGATCACGATGCTGGCGTTGCTGTTCGCGACCTCGTCGGCCATGCGCGCATCGCGCAGCCCGGTGGTGTCGTTGATGATCGCGGCACCGGCCTCGATCGCGGCGCGGGCAACCTCGGGGTGGAAGGTGTCGACACTCACCGCACCCAGTGGCGCGAGCTCGCGCACCACCGGGACGACGAGGGCGATCTCCTCCTCGATCGGCACCGCGGGGCCGGGCGCGAACTTCACGCCGCCGACGTCGACGATGGCCGCGCCGGCCTCGAATGCTGCGGCACCGGCCGTCACCGCGGCATCCAATGCATACGTTCTGCCGTTGTCGTAGAACGAGTCGGGCGTGCGGTTCACGATCGCCATCACGGCGAGGGAGCGCGAGAAATCGGTCTGCATTCCCCTCATCTTGCCAGGAGTCGCTCGAGCGGCGTCGAGGGGTCGCGCAATGCGGCAAGATCGACCACCTCGCCCGAGCTGATCAGCTCCTGCACCTGCTCGTTGACGTCCCACACGTTGACGTTCATGCCCCCGACCACGCGGCCGTGATCGACCCAGAACGCGATGAACTCGCGCTTTTGCACGTCGCCGCGGATCACGAGCTGCGCCTCGGCCATGAGCGAGGGGTAGCCCGAGAGCTCCATGCCCAGATCGAACTGGTCGGTGTAGAAATACGGGATCTGCGCGAAGCGCGCCGGGAGGTCGAGCATCGATCTGGCGGCGACGGGGCCGGCGTTCAGGGCGTTCGCCCAGTGCTCGCTGCGCTGGTGGCGCGCGATCACCGGGTGGAAGGCGCTCGCCACATCGCCCGCCGCAAACACATCGGGGGCGCTCGTGCGCAGCGAGGCATCCACCAGGATGCCGTTGCCCTCGGCGAGCTGCGCGTCGCGCGCAAGCTCCATGGCGGGGACCGCGCCCACGCCGATCAAGACGACGTCGGCCGGCACCGTCTCACCGTCGACGACGACGCCGGTGACGCGGCCGTCGCGGCCGACGATGCGTTCGACGTTGACCCGCGTGCGCAGATCGACGCCGTTGGCCTCGTGGAGCCTCTGGAACATGGCGCCCATCTCCGGGCCGACGGCGGCCGCGAGCGGCACCGCTTCGCGCTCGAGGATCGCGACGGCGTTGCCGAGCCCGCGGGCGGTCGCGCCGACCTCCATCCCGATCCAGCCCGAACCGATCAGCACGAGCGAGCGGCCGCCGCCGCCGAGCTCGCGCCGGAGCGCGTCTGCGTCGTCGAGGGTGCGCAGCGTGTGCACGCCCGCAAGCTCGGCGCCCTCGATGGGCAGCGTGCGCGAGACGGCGCCGGTGGCAAGCAGCAGCTTGTCGTAGCGGAGACGCTCCCCGTCTCCGCCGCTGCCGCCGCTGCCATCACTGCCCTCTCGGCCCTCGCCACCGCCCTCACCGCGGAGGGTGACCGTGTGCGCCTCGGGATCGAGGTGTGTGGCCGTGGTGGAGGTGCGCAGCTCGATCCCCTGCTCGGCGTACCACTGCGCCGGATGCACAATCACCTCATCGAGCCCCTCATTGCCCGCCAGGTAGCCCTTCGAGAGCGGTGGGCGCTGGTACGGCGCATGCCGCTCGCGGGTGACGACCGTCATCTCGCCTGCAAACCCCTCGGCGCGAAGCGTCTCGGCGGCGGATGCTGCGGCCAACCCACCGCCCACGATCACGAAATGCGACATGTCGTACTCCCCTCGGCGTGCTCCTGCGTGCGTGTCCACGACACTATGGCGGGCGTGCCGGCGATGTCTACGGTGTTGACAGGCAGGGCGCAGGCGCTATGGGCTCGCGACGAGCAGCGGCATCCAGACCATGTCGATGATCTCGGTGAGTGCCTGCTCGCCGAAGCTCCCGGTGAAGATGAGCTCGTGGCGCACGAGGGTGATTGGCAGCCCGTGCACTCGGGACGGAAAGTCGACACGGGTGATCTCGCCGCGTGCGCGCGCGGCATCCAACAGCGTTTGCATCGCCTCGAGCACCCATTCCGATGGTGCGCTGAGCCGCTCGATCTGCGCGGGCTCGCTCTGTGCGAGCAGTCCGCGCAACGTCTCGCCGCCGATGTGCTCGAAGCGCTCGGCGAAGGCCCGCGCCACGGCGATGAGATCGGCGCGCAGCTCGCCGCTGCTCACGAACGGCTCGTCCGGGTCGGGCGAGTCCCGCAGCCAGACGTCGATCACCATCGCGGAGCGCGAATCGTAGCGGCGGTAGATCACGGGCTTGGATGTGCGCGCCCGCCGAGCGACGCCCTCGAAGGTGAGACCGGCGAATCCGTGCGCATCGAGCTCGTCGCGCACGGCCTGACGGATCGCTTCGTCGAGCACGGCGCCATGTCGGCGCGCACCGGCCCGCTCTCCCGCGACGACACCCATGACATCCAGCTTCCGAAACGTTGCATCCTCAGATGTGCTGAGTATATGCTCTCCTCGCGGCGATACGATACGTGTCGTATCTTACGCTGTCGGGCCCGAAGACGAGTCCGACCTACGCACCCACAGGAGAACCAGACAATGACGTCCCCCGCGAACACGCACAGCCCCCTCGAGGTCGACTATCTCGTCATCGGCGCCGGCGCCATGGGCATGGCCTTCGTCGACACGCTGCTGAGCGAAACCGACGCGACCGTCGCCATCGTCGATCGGTACAGCCAGCCCGGTGGGCACTGGACCGTCGCCTACCCGTTCGTGCGCCTGCACCAGCCTTCGGCCTTCTACGGCGTCTCCTCCAAGACCCTCGGCACCGGCGCCATCGATGCCACCGGCCCCAACGCCGGGCTGCACGAGCTCGCCACCTCCGACGAGGTGCTCGACTACTTCGATCGCGTGATGCGCGACACCTTCCTCGCCAGCGGCCGGGTGCACTACTTCCCCATGTCGTCCTTCGACGACCTGGCGACCGCGGGCAGCGGCTCGGAGAGCCCCGGCACGCAGCGCTTCCGCTCGCAGGTCACGGGCGCGATCACCGAGGTGGTCGTGCGGCGCCGCGTGGTGGATGCCACGTACCAGAACGTCACCGTGCCCGCGATGGTGCCGCCCCGCTACGAGATCGCCGACGGGGTCGAGGTGGTGACCCCGAACGCCCTCACGACCCTGTCTTCGCCCTGGGCGCGGTTCACCGTGGTGGGTGCCGGCAAGACCGGCATCGACGTGTGCCTGTGGCTCCTGGAGCGCGGCGTCGACCCCGACGCCATCTCGTGGATCACCCCGCGCGACGCGTGGCTGCTCGATCGCGCGCGCATCCAGCCGCGCAAGCCCGACGCACCCCAGACCGGCGACGGGGGGATGTGGATGGCCGGCGCGCTGCAGACGGAGTCGATCGACGAGATCCTCCTCGGCTTCGAGGCGATCGGCATGGTCATGCGCATCGACCCCGAGGTGACGCCCCGCGCGTACCGCTGCGCGACCGTGACCCGCACCGAGCTCGAATCCCTCCGCCGGATCCGCAACATCGTGCGGCACGGCAAGGTGCGGCGGATCGAGCCCGACAGCATCGTCTTCGACGAGATCACCCTGCCGGCGCATCCCGACACCCTTTACATCGACTGCACCGCCGATGGGCTCGAGCGCCGCCCGACCGTGCCGATCTTCGACGGGCACCGCATCACCCTGCAGCCGGTGATCCCCTGCCAGCAGGTCTTCAGCGCCGCCCTCGCCGCCCACGTCGAGGCCGCCTACCCGGACGACGCCACCAGGAACACCCTGTGCGCCCCGTCCCCGCACCCTGACAGCGCGCAGGATCTGCTGGGCTACGGGATCGAGATCGCCGAGCGCACGGCGCTGTGGAGCGGTGACGCCGATCTGCTCGCGTGGCTGCACACCTCGCGTTCGGTCATCACCTTCCCCGATGCCGTGGATCCTGAGCGCCAGGCGCGCATGACCGCACTGGTGGGCCAGCTGCGCGAGAAGTTCGCGGGAATCCTCGCCTGGGACGCCGCCATCGTGTGAGTGCGCGCGGGTGACGGCGCGCGGAATCCACCCGCGCGCCGTCGCCTTCGGCGCCCCGCACGCGCGCTGTGCGCGTTTTGTCACGCGCTAACGCAATAATGAACACATGAATGCCCCACGCATCCTCATCGTCGATGACGAGCCCAACATCCGCGACCTGCTCATCACGAGCCTTCGCTTCGCGGGATTCCAGGTGCGCGCCGTCGCCAACGGTGCCCAGACCATCTCGGCGGTGCTCGAAGAAGAGCCCGATCTGATCGTGCTCGACGTGATGCTGCCCGATATGAACGGCTTCAGCGTCACCAAGCGGCTGCGCGGCGCGGGCTACACGGCCCCCATCCTCTTTCTCACGGCCAAGGACGACACCGAAGACAAGATCGCGGGCCTGAACGCGGGCGGTGACGACTATGTCACCAAGCCGTTCAGCCTCGACGAGATCGTCGCGCGCATCCAGGCAATCCTGCGCCGCACCATGCAGGCCGACGAGGACGCGATCATCCGCGCCGGCGAGATCACCGTGGACCAAGACACGCACGACGTGCTCGTCGGCGACGTCGCGGTCGACCTCAGCCCCACCGAGTTCAAGCTGCTGCGCTACCTGATGCTGAACCCGAACCGGGTGCTCTCGAAGGCGCAGATCCTCGATCACGTCTGGGAGTACGACTTCAACGGTGATGCGGGCATCGTCGAGAGCTACATCTCGTACCTGCGTCGCAAGCTCGACCCGCACTCCAGCGAGCCGCTGATCCAGACCAAGCGTGGGTTCGGCTACATGCTGAAGGTCGGCAAGACGGCGTAGTCGGGCGCGCCGCCGGCGTGCATGGCGACGCATCCGGCGCACCAGGCCCACCCGGCGCATCCACCGTCGTCGCACTGCCGCACTCGCACCACGACGGCCCCGCAGAAAGGCAGCACAGTGGCCACGCAAGACGGCGTCACCCGCTGGTGGCGGAGCATCTCGCTCCGCGCCAAGGTGACCGGCGTCACCGTGATGGTGCTGATGGTCGGCCTCGTCACCGCGGGCGTCGGCACCGGGCTGTTTCTGCGCAACGCACTGATCGCCACGCAAGACGCGCAGCTGAGCGACCGCGCCGGCAGCGACCTGCTTGCCGGGCTCATCCAAGTTGACGAGACCGAGACGGGGATCACGATCTCGCTGAGCCCGGCGGCCGCCGGCAGCGACTACTCGGTCGCCATCTACTTCGGCGACGGCACCCCGGTGCCGAGCGCGCCCTCCACGCGCCCCGGGCCGACGTTCCCGCAATCCTTCAGCCTCGAGCGCGCAACCATCCTCGGCACCGCGCCGTTCGACCTGAAGAATCAACAGACCGGGGCACGCTACCGGGCCAGCGCGGGCACCTTCGAGATCCCCGGCGTCCCGCAATACCTCACCCAGGTGGTCGCGCTGCCGCTCGCACCCATCGACCGCATCGTGGCCCAGTTCTCGGGCATCTTCAGCGCGCTCGCGCTCGTGATCATCGCGATCGGCGCCCTCGGCACCCGGTGGCTGGTCACCCAGGCCTTCCGGCGCCTGGGCCAGGTCGAAGACACGGCCATGAGCATCGCCGGTGGCGATTTCAGCCAGCGTCTGACCGACATCGAACCCGGCACGGAGGTGGGCCGGCTCAAGCTCGCGATCAACACCATGCTCAACCGGGTCGACGCCTCGCTGCGGCAGCGGGATGCCGCGGTGCAGCGCATGCGCCGCTTCATCGGCGACGCCAGCCACGAGCTGCGGACGCCCCTGGTCACGGTCCGCGGCTACGCCGAGCTCTATCGCATCGGCGCCATCCAGGGCGAGGAAGACACCGCCGCGGCGATGGAGCGCATCGAGAAGGAGGCCATGCGGATGGGGGTCCTGGTCGAGGACCTGCTCGCGCTGGCCCGCCTCGACGAGGAGCGCGAGATCCTCTTCACGGCCATCGATCTGCGCCCGCTCGCCCGGGACGCGGCCATGGACGCCCGCGCCGCCGAGCCGAGCCGCACGATCACGGTCATCGACACGACCTCCGCCGCGGAGGGTGCGCCCGGCGCCGAGGCCGGGGGCACCGAGGCGGGCACCGTGACGGCAGGGCCAGACGGCATTGTGCGTGCGCCCGAGGGCGTGGCCGGGCCGAAGCATCCCCCCACCGGCGCGATCGCGTTCGCGGGCGCCACGCTCTCGCGCCTGCGCCGCCGGCCGCGCGCCGTGCCCCCGAACACCGCGAACGCGCCCGGAGCGGAGGCCGTCGGGATCCTGCCCGGCGCGGGCACCGAGGCCGCGCCCGCCGAGGCCGCGCTCGCGGGCGCCGGCGCGGCATCCACCGCGCTGCCGCCGATCGTGATGGGCGACGAGAACCGGGTGCGTCAGGTGGTCGCGAATCTGATCGGCAATGCGCGCCGCTTCACCGGCGACGGCTCGCCGATCGAGATTCTCATCGGGGTGGATGCCGAGACACAGACCGGCTGGATCGCCATCAGCGACCACGGCGAGGGCGTGCCAGAGCCGATTCGCGAGCACATCTTCGAGCGCTTCTGGCGCGCCGACACCTCGCGGGCGCGCGAGACCGGCGGCAGCGGACTCGGCCTTGCGATCGTCGCATCGATCGTGAAGGCGCTGCACGGCACGGTGGTGGTCGAGGAGACACCCGGCGGCGGCGCGACCTTCAAGGTGTCGCTGCCGTTGGCGACGCGCACCGGCCTGCCCGGCGGCGCGCTGGGCCCGGTGCAACGCGGCGGGTTCGACCCGGCCTGAGCCTCGCGCGCAGCCGCGCGGCCGGGGCGCACTCCTCCTGCACAGTGTGCGCGCCGCGAGCACATGCGCTCACGCGGGGGCACGGCCGGCGCTCCCGCCACCCCGGGGGCGTAGCTTCGGTGCATCGCTCGCGCAGCCGCACCACGGTCGGCCGCCGCCGAGCACGCAGACCCCGCCGACGACACCCGCCGGCGGCCCCGCAGCACCGAGCGCAAGGAGCACCCATGGCCGTCTTCCAGGTCGACAGCGACGCCGTTTTGGCGAGCACCGCGGCGATTCGCGGCACCATCGATCGCCTCCAGTCCGAGTCGGCGGCGATGCTCGCCCAGCTGACCCAGTTGCAATCCTCGTGGAGCGGCAGCGCCGCGACCGCGTTTCAGGGGGTCATCGAGCAGTGGCGGGGCACGCAACGCGCGGTCGAAGCATCGCTCGGCGGCATCAACCAGGCGCTCACTGCGGCTGGCCGCCAATACGCCGAGACGGAGCAGTACACCGCGAGCCTGTTCCGATGAGCCGCGGTGGGACCCAACCGCAACCCAAACCCACTCCCAAACCCAAACGCATTCCCAAACGCATTCCCAAACGCAGACGTCCCCCTCCGAAACGGAGGGGGACGTCTGTCGGTGCAGGGACGCGGACTTAGAAGTCCATGCCACCCGTCGGGTCGCCCATGGCCGGGCCGGCCGGCTCGGGCTTGTCGGCGATGACGACCTCGGTGGTGAGGAACAGGCCCGCGATCGACGCAGCGTTCTGCAGCGCCGAGCGGGTCACCTTGGCCGGGTCGATGATGCCCTGTGCGAACATGTCGCCGTACTCGCCGTTCGCGGCGTTGAGGCCGTGACCAACGGGCATCTCGGCGATGCGGTGCACGACGACGCCGGGCTCGAGGCCCGCGTTGAGTGCGATCTGCTTGAGCGGTGCCGCGATGGCGACGCGAACGATGTTGACACCGATCGCCTCTTCG
>JAGQTK010000050.1 GCA_020439065.1 Microthrixaceae bacterium | reverse complement strand
ATGCCGCGATCCTCGGCAAGCACCCGGGCCTGCGGCTTGATCTCCTGCGCCGCAAACACGCCGCGCACCGGCGCGAGGTGCGGGTCGCGCCCGAGCAGTTCGAGGTAGCGGGTGAGCTGCTCGACGCCGTCGATGTCACCGCGACGCTTCACCTCGACCGCGATGGCCGCGCCCGAGGCATCCCGAATCAGCAGATCGACCGGGCCGATGGCGGTCGGATACTCGCGACGCACGAGGGTCGCGCCCTCGTCGATGCGCTCGACCTGTTCGGCGAGCAGGCGCTGCAGATCGGCCTCGACGCCGTCTTTCTGCAGGCCCGGATCGACGCCGAGCTCGTGCGAGGTGTCATGCAGCACCTCGTAGAGGCTGACGACCAGGTTGTCGCCGGTCTTCGTGTGGGCGACGCGCCAGCGCTCGATGATTCCGGCGGCGCGCTCCACCTCGTCGGGCACCTCGGTGGTGAGGGTGCACGGCGGGCTCATCCAGTTCAGCGGCTTGTAGCTGCCGCCGTCGGAGTGCACGAGCAGGCTCCCGTCCTGCTTGAGCAGCAGGAGCCGCGTGGCGAGGGGGAGGTGTGCATTCAGCCGCCCGGCGTAGTCGACGGAACAACGAGCAATGACCAGGCGCATCCGAGAAGTGTAGCCGGATGCGGCGGCCCGACGCTGTGCGCCGCTACGCGCGCCCGCGGCCCACGCTCGTGCCGGCCAGCGGCTTGACCCCGCCCGAGGCGAAGCCCGAGAGCACCACGAGCGCCACGAGGATGTAGAGGGTGTTCAGGATGCCGATGCCCTCGCTGATCAGGCCCAACAGCGGGGGGCCGCCGAGAAAGGCGACGTAGCCGATCGTTGCCACGGCGCTGACCCGGGCAGCCGCCTTGGCCGGGTCGTCGGCGGCTGCCGACATGCCGATCGGGAATGCGAGCGCGACGCCGGCCCCCCACAGCGCCGCGCCGACGAACATCAGCGGGATGCTGGGAGCCAGAATGAACAGCAGCATTCCGGTGGCACCGGTGGCGGCGAACACCCGCAGGGTCGCCACGCGCCCGAAGCGGTCCACGAGCGGGCCGCCGAACATGCGCACGGCGGTCATCGCGCTCGAGAGCACGGCGAGGGCGGCGGCGCCCATCGCGGGGGTGCCGTCGTGGCCGTCGACGACGGCGAGGGTGAGCCAGTCGTTCGCGCCGCCTTCGGCGAACGACATGCCGAGCATCACGATGCCGATCACGTAGGTGCGAGGCTCGCGCCAGGCCGCCATCGCGAGGTGCAGGCGCTCGCGCCAGTGGGGCTTGGACTCGTGCGGGGGCGCGTCGAGCGCGATCGCGCGCGCGGGCACGTTGGCGATCGCGACGAGCCCGGTGCTCACCAGCAGCACGAGGATGATGCTCGTGTGCACGAGCACGTTCACGCCCCACAGGCTCATGAAGAAGCCGGTGCCCGCGCCCAGCACCGTGCCGAGGCTGAAGAAGCCGTGGAACAGCGGCAGGAGGGTGCGGCCGGACTCCTTCTCGAGCGCCGCGCCCTCGACGTTCATCATGATGTCGACCGAGCCGTTCCCGAGGCCGAACAGCACGAGCCCGAGCGCCACGAGCGGGAAGGACTGCACGGCATCGGTGCCGACGCCGACCACGAGCACGCTGATTGCGAAGACGAAGATGGCCACCAGCATCCCGCGCCGCGCCCCAAACCGGGCGAGGACCAGCTGCCCCGAGGACAGGCCGATCACGGAGGCGATGCCGGCGCCCAGCAGCATGAGCCCGACCTGGACGTTGTCGACGCCGAGCGTGACCTTGATGGCCGGCACGCGGGAGGCCCAGGTCGCGATACTCAGGCCGCTGGAGGTGAAGATGGCGAAGATCGCCAGACGCCAGCGCCACAGCTGGGTGTGGGTGAGCGCGTCGGTCATAGAGCGAGTGTAACGAGCACGCGCGTCGGGCCGGTGCCGCGACTTCGAGGCCGGGTTGGCGCGCCCAGAGGCGTGTATGCCGCGCGGGCAATACGCCTGCGGTGCCACGGGTTGCCGCGCAGAACCCGTAAACTAGTCCGAGACGCCCGCCCATCTGTGCCGCCCCCACGGTCATGAATCCGAGGAGACGCCCTTGCTGATGCTCCTCGCCGCGTTCGTGCTGGTCCCTGTGGCGTTGCCGTGGCTCGCGAAGCGCATCGGCCCTCGGGTGTTCTATGTGGCGGCACTGCTGCCACTGCTCGCACTGGCCCAGGCGATCTGGTCTGCGCCCGCGGTGTTCGCGGGCGAGACACCCTTCGAGAGCTACGACTGGCTGCCGAGCCTCGGTGTGGCGATCTCGATGCGCATGGATGTGCTGGCGTGGGTGATGACCGTCATCGTCACCGGGGTGGGCGCGCTCGTGCTGCTGTACTGCCGCTGGTACTTCAGCGAGGGCGATCTGGGTATCGGCCGGTTCTCGGCCGTGCTGCTCGGTTTTGCCGGCGCGATGTATGGCCTGGTGCTGACCGACGACCTGATCATGCTCGTGATGTTCTGGGAGATCACGAGCGTGCTCTCGTTCCTGTTGATCGGGCACTACAGCCAGCGTGCCTCCAGCCGTCGTGCCGCGTTGCAGGCGCTGCTGGTGACGACGATCGGCGGGCTGGTCATGCTGATCGGCGTGATCCTGATGGTGGTCGCCGCGGGCACGTCGAGCATGCGCGAGATCTTCGCGCTGGCGCCCACCGGCACCGTGATCGACGCCGCCCTCGTCCTGATCCTCGTCGGCGCGCTGAGCAAGTCGGCGATCTTCCCGTTCCACTTCTGGCTGCCGAGCGCCATGGCGGCGCCCACGCCCGTCAGCGCCTATCTGCACGCCGCCGCCATGGTGAAGGCCGGCATCTACCTGCTCGCGCGTTTTGCGCCGACCTTCGCCGATGCGGCGCCCTGGCGGCCCATCGTGGTCTCGCTCGGCGTCTTCACCTTGCTGATGGCGGGCTGGCAGGCGCTTCGCGAGACCGACCTCAAGCGCATCCTCGCCTTCGGCACGGTGAGCCAACTCGGGCTGCTCACGCTGACGCTGGGCTTCGGCATCCAGGCCGCGGCCCTCGCCGGGCTTGCGCTGCTGATCAGTCACGCACTGTTCAAGTCCTCGCTCTTTCTCATCGTCGGCGTGATCGACCGCCAGCTTTCGACACGAGATGTCCGTGAGCTCAGCGGCGTCGGCCGGCAGGCCCCGGTCATGACCACGGCGGCGGTGGTCGCCGTGTGCTCCATGATCGGCATGATCCCCACCGTCGGCTTCGTGGCCAAGGAAGGTGTGCTCACCGCGATGCTCGACACCGGGGTGGCGGGCAGCGCGTGGGCGCTCGTGGCGTTCATCGGCATCGTCCTCGGCTCGATCCTCACCGCCGCGTACGGCGTGCGTTTTCTGTGGGGTGCGTTTGCGACCAAGCCGCATACGCTCACCACGCCCTGGCCGGATCCGCCGATCGGCTTCCTCGGCGCCCCCGTGCTGCTTTCCGGGCTGACGCTGGTGATCGGATGCCTCGCCCCGCTGCTTGACGCGGTGCTCGCGCCGTACGCCGACACCGCGCCACTGGCCCCCGCCGGCATCGTGGCGCCCGAGGGTGCGGCGCACCTGGCCCTCTGGCACGGCGTGAACCCGGCGCTCGGGGTGACGTTCGGCGCGATCGTGCTCGGGGCGGCCCTGTTCGTGGCGATGCGTCGTTGGGGCTGGGACACCAAGGGCCGGGTGCTGCACTTCACGGCGACGGACGTCTACAACTGGATTATGCGCGGGATCGACCGGCTCTCGGTCCTCGTCACGACGACGACGCAGCGCGGCTCGCTGCCCGTCTACGTCGGCACGATCTTTGTCGTCTTCGTGGCGGCCCAGGCCACCGCGCTGCTGGCGGGGGCGGGGCAGTGGAGCGTCAACCTCGCGGCCTGGCAGACCCCCGAGCAACTGCTCGCCGCGCCCGTGATGATCGCGGCCGGCATCTTCGCGGTCCGCGCGCGCAAGCGCTACACGGGCGTCGTGCTCGTCTCGGCCACCGGCATCGGCATGATCATCCTCTTCGGTACGAGTGGCGCACCCGATCTCGCCGTCACGCAGGTGCTCGTCGAGACCGTGACGCTCGTCGCGTTCGCCCTCGTGCTGCGGCGCTTGCCCGCGCAGATGGGTGAGCACAACGCCTCCGTGTGGCCGATTGCCCGCGCCGTGCTGGGCGTCAGCGTCGGCGTGGTGATGGCGTGCGTGACGATGGTCGCCACCGGCGCCCGCGTGCACGGCAAGATCTCGGATGCCTTCCCCCCGCTCGCCTACGAGCTCGGGCATGGCCGCAACGTCGTCAACGTCGCCCTCGTCGACCTGCGTGGCTGGGACACGATGGGCGAGCTGTCGGTGCTGATCCTCGCGGCCACCGGTGTTGCGAGCCTCGTGTTCGTCACCGACCGCGCCGACCTGCTCTCGCAGCAGAAGGCGCTCCCCCGCACGGCGCGCCGCGAGCGCCGCCGCGTGCTCGTCGAGACCTCCGAGGGGCTCGCGCCGCAGAGCACGCAGACGGCGGGCAGCCACCGCGCCTGGCTCGTGGGCGGGCAGCGGATGCTTCCCGAGTCGCGCTCGCTCATGCTCGAGGTCATCGTGCGCGTGCTCTTCCACACCGTCATGGTGATCTCGATCTACCTGCTGTTCGCGGGCCACAACCTGCCCGGCGGCGGCTTCGCCGGCGGCCTGGTCGCGGGCATGGGCCTCGTCATGCGCTACATCGCGGGCGGCCGTTACGAGCTGGGTGCCGCCGCGCCCACCGACGCCGGCCGGATCCTCGGCATCGGCATGGTGCTCGCGGTCGGCTGCGCGATCGTGCCGCTCTTGTTCGGTCAGGCGCCGCTGCAGTCCACGCTGTGGGAGGCCGAGCTGCCGCTGCTCGGGCACATCGAGTTCGTCAGCTCGACCATCTTCGACATCGGCGTGTACCTCGTCGTGATCGGCCTCGTGCTCGACGTGCTTCGCAGCCTCGGCGCCGAGGTCGACCGCCAGACCAAGGAAGCGACGCTCACGGGGGTGAACGCATGATCGCAAGCACCGCCGCCGCCGTAGCGACGGCCACCACCACAGCCGCCGCCGAGGCCGCGCCCGCCGAGGGCATGCAGGTGTCGACCGTGCTCATCGTCGTGATGGCGGTGCTGTTCGCCTGCGGCGTCTACGCGATGCTCGAGCGCAGCCTCACGCGCGTGCTGATCGGCTTCCTGCTGCTCGGCAACGCCACGAACCTCATGCTCCTGATCATCATCGGGCCCCCCGGCTACGCCCCGTTCTTCGGCGGCGACGTCACACCCGAGCAGATGTCGGACCCGCTGCCGCAGGCGCTCACCCTCACTGCCATCGTCATCACGTTCGGCGTCTCGGCGTTCCTGCTGGCGCTGATCTACCGCTCCTGGCAGCTGGGTCAGGCCGACACGGTCGAGGACGACGAGGCCGACATCGAGCTGCGCGAGCGCACCACCTCGGCCGAGGACCAGCTCGACGACGAGTCCGACGCCGACGACGGCGACGAGGCGACCGACTTCGTCGGTGTCGACACCGCGCCCATCACCGTGCTGCACAGCCGCGACGTGCCCGGCATCGACGATCGCGCCGGCATCGACCGGCCCCGCAACGCCCCGAGGGGAGAGCCCCGCGCATGAGCGCCCTCGTCCCCCTGCTCGTGACGCTGCCCTTGCTGGGCGCGGCGATCGCGCTGATCTTCGGCCGCCGCCGCGTCCTGCAGATCGCCGTCACCATCGCCACCCTCACCGTGGTGCTGGTACTCGCGATCATCCTGCTCATCGCCGTCGACACGGGCACCCCGATCGCCGTCTCGGTCGGCGCGTGGCCGATCCCCTTCGGGATCCTGCTCTACGTCGACACGCTGAGCGCCCTGCTGGTGGCGGTCTCGTGCGTGGTGCTGCTCGCGGTCCTGCTGTTCTCCGCCGGACAGGGCATGGCCGATGGGGATGCCGAGACCCCGGTCTCGATCTTCAACCCGACCTACCTCATCCTCGCGGCGGGCATCTTCAACGCGTTCATCGCGGGCGATCTGTTCAACCTCTTCGTGGGCTTCGAGATCCTGCTCGTCGCCTCCTACGTGCTGATCACGCTGCGCAGCACCGAATCGCGCATCCGCACCGGCGCGGTCTACATCGTCGTCTCGCTCGTCTCGTCGGTGCTGTTCCTCGCCGCCATCGCCGCGATCTACGGCGCGCTCGGCACCGTGAACATCGCGCAGATCTCGCAGCGCATGGCCGAGCTGCCGCAGGAGGTGCAGCTCGTGCTGCACCTGATGCTGCTGGTCGCCTTCAGCATCAAGGCCGCCGTCTTCCCCGTGTCGTTCTGGCTCCCCGACTCGTACCCGACGGCGCCCGCGCCCGTCACGGCGGTCTTCGCGGGCCTGCTCACCAAGGTCGGCGTGTACGCGATCATCCGCACTGAGACCCAGCTCTTCGCCGACAGCGAGGTGAACATGCTGCTCATGGTGATCGCCCTGGCGACCATGATCGTCGGCGTGCTCGGCGCGGTGGCGCAGGCCGAGCTCAAGCGCATCCTCTCGTTCACGCTCGTCAGCCACGTCGGATACATGATCTTCGGCATCGCGATCGCCACCCCCGTCGCGATCGGCGTGACCGTGTACTACATCGTCCACCACATCATCGTGCAGACCACCCTGTTCCTCGCGGTGGGCCTGATCGAGCGCCGGGCCGGCAGCACCTCGATCCTCAAGGTCAAGGGGCTGATGAAGGCCGCGCCGATGATCGCGGTGCTCTATTTCATCCCCGCCATCAACCTGGGCGGCCTCCCGCCGTTCTCGGGCTTCATCGGCAAGTTCGCGCTGTTCGACGCTGCGGCGGAGGTGGGCACGCCGATCATGATGGTGTTGATCGTCGGCGGCATCGTCACGTCGCTCCTCACCCTCTACGCGCTCATGCGCGCCTGGAACCTCGCCTTCTGGCGCGAGGAGGACGACGAGCACGCCCCGCTCGACGCGCAGATCGCCTACCTCGACGCCGCGCCCGCCTCGGGCGTGCAGACCAAGCGCCGCGTCATCCCGCGCATCATGAACGCGGCGACCGGTGGCATGGTGATCGTCACCATCGGGCTGACCGTGTTCGCCGGCCCGCTGCTGGAGATCACGATGCGCGCGGGCATCGAGCTGACGACGCCCGTGAACATCGTCCTGGTTGACACCGGCGCCGTGCTCGACACACTGGATGTGCCAGACGAAGTGGAGGTGCCGTGATGCGCAGCCAGGCAACCCTCGACAAGCTCCGCCACAGCCGCCCCGGGCGCGAGTTCATGCGGCAGCTGCCGTTTTTCGTGTGGCTGATCGCGCTGTGGATGCTGCTGTGGGGCCAGTTCACCTGGCTCGCGGCGCTCACCGGCCTGATCGTCGCGATCCTCGTGACGCGCCTGTTCCGCCTGCCCCCCGTCGAGCTCTCGGGGCGCCTCAACCTCTGGTACGGTCTCGTGTTCGTCGTGACCTTCTTCGCCGCGGTCGTGCACAGCTCGCTGCTTGTCGCCTGGCAGGTGCTCAACTGGCGCCGCCAGCCCGGCACCGCGATCATCGCCGTGCCGATGCGCACCGATGACGACCTGATCATGACGCACGTCGCCGTCACCGCCTCGCTGATCCCTGGCTCGTTCGTGCTCGAGAGCGACCGCGACCGGCGCATCCTCTACCTGCACGTGATCGGCGTGCGCACGAGCGCCGATGTCGAGAAGTTCCGCTCGAGCGTCATCCGCTGGGAGCGGCGCATCGTGCGCGCCGTCGGCACGCTCGAGCAGGTGCGTGAGGTCGAGACCGACCGGCCGCCGCGCCGGTTCGTCGCCACGGGGGAGAGCGCATGACCACGCTGATGTTCGTCATCGTCGTCGTGTTCGCGGTCGCCGCGCTCATGACGATCGTGCAGATCGTGCGCGGGCCATCGATTCTCGACCGGGCCGTGGCATCCGATGTGCTGCTGACCGAGGTGATGTGCGTGCTCGCCGCCGATATGGCCATCAACGGGCACACGCGCTCGCTGCCGGTGCTGCTGATCATCGCGGCGGTCGGCGTGTTCGGATCGATCGCGGTGGCGCGCTTTGTCGCGCGGAGGGACAAGACGCAATGAGCGCGGATGCCTGGATTGATGTCGTCGTGATGGTGCTGGTGCTGCTGGGTGCGCTCCTGTGCTTAACCGCGGCGCTCGGACTGCTGCGCTTTCGCGATGTGCCGACCCGCCTGCACGCGGCCACCAAGCCGCAGGTGCTGGGGCTGCTGCTGATCCTGGTCGCGGTCGCCCTGTCGCTGCGCTCGTGGGCGGTGCTCGCGTTCATCGTGCCGATCGTGCTGGTGCAGTTCGCCACCGCGCCGCTGTCGGCGCACATGGTGGGCAGACAGGCGTACCGCAACGGCACGTACGAGCGCCAGGCGCTGGTGGTCGACGAGCTTGCCGGCTCGCAGGAGACCCCGCCGGCCGCCGGCGGCTGACGACTCGCCTCAGCGCTGCCAGGCGGCGCCGGCGGCGCGCAGGCCGAGGGTGATGGCACGCGCCGCAAGGTAGCCGCCGAAGAACGCGGCGCTCAGCCAGGCGAGGCCGCCGGCCCCGCCGGTGCCCGCGGCCACGACCCACCACAGCAGCGGCAGGTAGCAGGCCAGGTTCACGACACCGGTGATCGCGAGGTAGCGCACGTCGCCGGCCCCGATGAGCACGCCATCGAGCACGAAGACGACGCCGGCAAGCGGCTGCGCCACGGCGAGCACCAGCAGCGCCGGCTGGATCAGCGCCGCAAGGGCGGGATCGCCGGTGAAGGCGATGCCGATCACGCCCGAAAGCGCCGCGATCACCCCACCGACCACCACGCCGAACAGCGCACCCCACTGCAGCGTGCGTCGCAGCACGAATCGCACGGTGTCTGCCTCCCCGGCGCCGAGGTGCTTGCCGATGAGCGCCTGGGCGGCGATCGCCAAGGCGTCGAGGGCGAATGCCGCGGTGGAGAACAGGGTGAACACGACCTGGTAACCGGCAAGCTCCTCGGTGCCGAGCGCGGTGGCGACCGCGACGGTGAGGAGCATCGCCGCGCGCAGGCTCACCGTGCGCAGAAACAGCCAGCCGCCCGCACGTGCCGAACCCCGCAGGCCGGCGCGGTGTGGGCGCAGCGGCGCGCCATGCCGCCGCGCCAGGCGCACGATCACCGCGAGATACACGGCCACCATGCCCCATTGGGCGATGATCGTGCCGAGCGCAGAGCCGGCGATGCCGAGCCCCAGGCCGTACATGAAGATCCAGTTCAGCAGGGCGTTGCCCGCGAAGCCGACCCCCGCGATCCACAGCGGGGTCATCGTGTTCTGCATGCCACGCAGCAGGCCGGTCGCCGCGAACACCACGAGCATCGCGGGCAGGCCACCCATCGAGATTCCCAGATACGTGGATGCCTCGGCCGCCACCTCTGCGCTCGCGCCGAACATCCCCACCAGCCAGGGCGAGGCGAAGAAGCCGAGCACCCCGAGCACCGTGCCGATGCCGAGCGCGAGCCAGAGCCCGTCGATGCCGACCGCGACCGCGCCGCGACGATCGCCGGACCCGAAGCGCCGGGCGACGGCGGGGGTGGTGGCATATGCCAGAAACACCATGAGCCCGACGATGGTCTGCAGGATGGCGGAGGCGACGCCGAGGCCCGCCAACGGGGCCACCCCGAGGTGCCCGACCATCGCCGCATCCACGATGAGAAACAGGGGCTCGGCCACGAGCGCGCCCAGCGCGGGCACCGCGAGGCGCACGATCTCGCGGTTCATCCCCGCCTTCGTCGCCCGATTGCCCACGCGTCGAGCCTACGCGTGGCGCCGAAGTTCGCCGGGTCCGTGGCCCGGGTCGCGGCCTAATGTAGAAGCATGACTGCACCCGCCTCTGGTATTCACACCGACGAGCTCAGCACCGAAATCCGCCCCCAGGATGACCTGTTCCGCTACGTGAACGGCTCGTGGATCGACCGCACCGAGATCCCCGAAGACAAGGCGCGCTGGGGCTCGTTCCACCTCATCGCCGAGCAGGCCGAGCACGACGTGCGCGCGATCATCGAGCAATCGCAGGGCGCCGCCGCGGGCACCGAGGCACGCAAGATCGGCGATCTGTACGCGAGCTTCATGGACACCGAGCGCATCGCGGCCGCCGGTATCGCCCCGCTCGCCGCGCAGCTTGCCCGCGTGGCAGCGATCGACTCCATTCCGAGCCTCATGCGCACCATCGGCGAGCTCGAGCGCGAAGGGGTGAGCGGGCTGTTCGGCCTGTTCATCGAGCCCGACCCGGGCAACCCGAAGCGCTACGTCCCCTTCATCGTGCAGGGCGGCATCACGCTGCCCGACGAGAGCTACTTCCACCTCGAGAACTTCGCCGAGGTGCGCACCAAGTACCGCGAGCACATCGAGGCGCTGCTGGGGCTCGCCGGCGTCGAGGATGCCGCGGCCGACGCGGAGCGCATCGTCAAGCTCGAGAGCGAGATCGCCGGCGTGCACTGGGACAAGGTGGCGAGCCGCGACGCGGTGAACACCTACAACCTGCGCACGTGGGCCGAGGTGCAGGCGCTTGTCGGCGTCGACCTCGAGCCGTGGCGTGACGCGGTCGCGCCGGGCCTGGCCGGGGCGTTCGACGAGGTCGTCGTCTACCAGCCGAGCTTCCTCGAGGGCCTCGGCGCCCTCCTCACCCCCGAGCGCCTCGACGACTTCCGCGCCTGGCTGCGCTGGAAGGTGATCCACGGCGCCGCCGCGTTTCTCGGCGACGAGTTCGTCGCCGAGAACTTCGCGTTCTACGGCACCGCGCTCACCGGCGTACCGGTCAACCGCGAACGCTGGAAGCGGGGCGTTGGCCTCACCGAGGCGGCACTCGGTGAGGCGATCGGCCACGTCTACGTCGACCGGCACTTCCCGCCGTCGTCGAAGACCGCGATGGATGCCCTGGTTGCGAACCTGGTCGAGGCGTATCGGCAGAGCATCGAGCAGCTCGAGTGGATGACCCCGCAGACTCGCGAGCGCGCGCTCGAGAAGCTCGACGCGTTCACCCCGAAGATCGGCTACCCGGTCAGGTGGCGCGACTACTCGAGCCTGGAGATCGACGCCACCGATCTGCTCGGCAACGTCGTGCGCGCCAGCATGTTCGAGCACGACCGCAACCTCGCAAAGGTCGGGCAGCCGATCGACCGCGACGAGTGGTACATGACCCCGCAGACCGTGAACGCCTACTACAACCCGCTGATGAATGAGATCGTGTTCCCCGCGGCGATCCTGCAGTTCCCCTTCTTCGACGAGCATCGGGATGCCGCGGCCAACTACGGCGGCATCGGCGCCGTGATCGGCCACGAGA
>JAGQTK010000004.1:37529-38634 GCA_020439065.1 Microthrixaceae bacterium | reverse complement strand
GTCGATGAAGTCGGCGATCTCGGCGAACTCGATGATCGAGTCGAAGCGGGCCGCGATCTGCTCGCGGTTCATGCCGTGCAGACCCGCGGTGAGGCGCACGTTGTCGCGCACGCTGAGATCGCCGACGAATCCGCCCGTGATCTCGATCAGAGGCGCCACGCCGCCGTGAACGTCGACGCGGCCCTCGTCGGGGAGCAAGACGCCGGTGACGAGCTTCAGCAGGGTCGATTTGCCCTGCCCGTTCCGGCCCACGACGCCGATCGACTCGCCCGACTCCACCTTGAAGGAGACGTCGCGCAGCGGCCAGAACTCGCCCGGTTTCGTGCGCCGCGCGCGGCCGGCGAAGAGATCTTTGAACGAGCGCCGCCCGCGCCGGTTGCGGCGAAACCGGATGCCGAGGTTTTCGACCTCGATCGCGTACGCGCCGGTGATCGGCGTCCCCGCGTGGCCCGTGGTATCCACCATCACAGCTCCTTCAGCACGGTCGACTCGAGGCGCCGGAACACGAACACGCCGCACACGAGTGCGGCCACACTCATCACGGCGCTGACGATCACCGCGAGGCCGTCGAACTGCTCGGGGAAGAAGCCGGAGCGATAGAGCGAGAAGATGCCCGAGAGCGGATTGAACGCCGCGATCTGTTGGAACGTCTCGCCCGGCAGATCCGAGAGCCCGTAGATGACCGGTGAGGCGTAGAACAACACGCGCAGCACGAGCTTCGTGGCGCGCTCCAGATCGCGGTAGAGCACGACCAACGGGGCCACGATGAGCCCGATCCCGGTCGTGAGCATCGTCTGCAGCACGATCGCGACGGGGAACCACAGCAGCCCCCAGCCGACGGTTGCCCCGGCGAAGATCGCGAAGATTGCGAGGATGGGCAAGGAGAGCAGAAACTCGATCCCCTTCGCGAGCACGATCCGGTTCACCCAGATCGAGCGTGGAATAGCCGTGGAACGCACAAGCCGCGAGTCTTTGAGGAATGCGCGCGTGAAATCGCCGACGGCGCCGTTGAACCAGACCCATGGCAACAGCGCGGTGAGCAGGAACACGATGTAGGGCTCGGCGCCGACCCCGCGCTGGAACACCTGCGTGAAGATGAACCAGT